>QNFN01000009.1 GCA_003645555.1 Gammaproteobacteria bacterium
CAGTGGCCAGGCGAGCAGACCGGAGCCAAGTACGATCAGCGTCGCGGCAACCACCAGCGGGGTGTAGGTCGGTACGTCGAAGGTCTGGTCGGAGAGGGCTGAGAAGATCAGCGCCGGGATGAAGAGTTCCAGGTTGAGCTTGTTGGCGACAGCCATTTCCGGCTGGTATCGGCGACCATAGAAAAAGCCGATGCCGCCGATCGCCAGCAGCGGGAAGACGATCTCGAGGATACGCAGTGCGAGCATGGTTGATGTCGGGTGGCAGGTGCCGCCTACATCCGCTCCATGACTTCGATGCCGAGCAGGTCGAGGCCAGTTGCCAGGGTGCGCGCCACGCCGTCGCACATGCGCAGGCGGCTGGTGCGCAGGGCCTCATTCTCGGCCTTGAGTACCGGGCAGCCCTCGTAGAAGGCCATGTAGAGGCTCGCCAGCTCGTAGAGGAAGGTGCAGAGCTGGTGCGGGTAGGCATCGCTGGCGACCTGGTCGAGCACCTCGCCGAAGCGCAACAGGTGCAGCGCCAGCGCCTTCTCCTGCGGCGTGTCGATGACGACCGGGCCGTGCAGCGTGGCCGGGTCGATGCCGGCCTTGCGGAAGATGCTGCGGATCCGGCTGTAGGCGTACTGCAGGTAAGGGGCGGTATTGCCCTCGAAGCTGAGCATGGACTCCCAGCTGAAGATGTAATCGGAGGTGCGGGTCCTGCTCAGGTCGGCATACTTGACCGCGCCGATGCCCACCTTGCGGGCCACCGCCTCGCGCTCTTCGGCCGACAGTTCCGGGTCCTTTTCGGCGATTAGTTGGGCGGCGCGGGTGATCGCCTCGTCGAGTAACTCGGCCAGCTTGACGGTGCCCCCGGTGCGTGTTTTGAATGGCTTGCCGTCCTCACCCATCATGGTGCCGAAGGGGTGGTGTTCGAGGCTGACCTCCGGCGTGGCAAAGCCGGCGCGGCGACCTACCGCGAACACCTGCTGCATGTGCAGCGACTGGCGGGCGTCGATGAAGTAGAGAATGCGGGCGGCGTCGAGATCGTGGCAGCGGTAGCGTAGCGCGGCCAGGTCGGAGGTGGCGTAGAGGAAACCGCCGCCCGACTTCTGCACGATCACCGGCTGCGGCTTGCCCTCCTTGTCAGCCAGTTCGTCGAGGAACACCACCTGTGCGCCCTGGTCTTCGACGGCGAGCCCCTGGTGCTGCAATTCGGCAATGATTTTCGGCAGGTCGTCGTTGTAGGCACTTTCGGCGCGGATGTCGGCGCGTGCCAGCGTGACGTTCAACCGCGCGTAGATCGCCTCGGAATGGTGAATCGAGATGTCGATGAACTCGTTCCACAACGCCAGGCAGCGGGCATCGCCGGACTGCAGGCGGACGACGTAGTCGCGGGCGCGGTCGGCGAAGCCGGGTTCATCGTCGAAGCGCGCCTTGGCCTCGCGGTAGAAGGTCTCGAGATCAGCCAGCGCCGCGTCGGCCGCGGTTTCGGTCTCGCGGTCCTCCAGGTGGGCGAGCAGCATGCCGAACTGGGTGCCCCAGTCGCCGACATGATTCTGGCGGATGACCCGCTGGCCAAGGTGCTCGAGCAGCCGTGCCAGCGCGTCACCGATGATGGTCGAGCGTAGGTGGCCGACGTGCATCTCCTTGGCCAGGTTGGGCGAGGAGTAGTCGACGATGACGGTCTGCCCCGGATCGGCCCTGGCGATACCGAGCCGTGGGTCGTCGATGACGGCGGTCAGCCGGTCGCCGAGCCAGGCCGGGGAGAGGTGGATGTTGATGAAGCCGGGCCCGGCGATCTCCGCTTTCTCGATCGCGTCGCCAAGGTCGAGCGCGGCGACGGTCGCCTGGGCCAACTGGCGCGGGTTGGTGCGCAGTCGCTTGGCAGCGCCCATGGCACCGTTGGCCTGGTAATCACCGAACTGCGGCTTGGTGCTCTGGGTCACCAGCGGCGGGCAGTCGTCAGGTACACCGGCGGTGTGCATCGCCGCCCGCAGGCGTTCGGAAAGGAAATTGCGGATGTTCATTCGATTGGGCGTGGTGTCAGGGCGGTGCTCAGCACGTAAGCGCGGCATTTTACCCCAGCGCGGTCATCGATCTCGATGTTTCATTGACCGGTCGGGCACCCTGGGCTGTATTCACCCTGTGAAAGCATCCGGTATTGTGCCCTGGACCCTGTCGGGCTGAAGCCCGACCCACAAAGTCCGACCCACAAAGCGCGACCTAATCGATGTGGTTGAGTTTCAGGCCGGCTTTCCCGAGCATTATCCAATCGGCAAGGCATAGGCTCGCCCCGCGGGATGTGTGTCATGCGCATGTGGGTCGGACTTCAGTCCGACAACCGATCGCCGGGTCGCCATGCCGCCCAGGCCAACAGCAGCCAGCCAAGCATGAAGGCGATACCGCCAAATGGGGTCAGCCAGCCGAGGCCGCGTACTCCGGTCAGCACCAGTGCGTAGAGGCTGCCGCTGAACAGCAGTGTGCCGACGACCAGCAGCGCCCCGGCCCAGCGTACCGCCAGGCCGGGCCAGCGGCCGGCGAGCACCCCGACCAACAGCAGTCCGAGGGCATGGGCCATCTGGTAGTCGACGGCCTTGCTCCAGGTTGTGGTGTCGTTCGCGGGCAGGGCGTGGGCACCGTAGGCGCCGAGCGCGACGGCAGCCAGTGCACTCAATGCGCCGAGAGCAACGAAAATCCGCTCGGTGGTCACGATGTCGGAGCCAGACATGCCGCCTGGCGTAGATCGTCGGCACGCAGGGTGTGGGCGTTGGCGAAACCACCGACGTAGCGGGCCCGCTCGATGGCGAAGTGAAACAGCGTGAAGTCGGTGAAGTCGAACCACTGCCGGGCGGCGGGGAAGCGTGCCAGGTAACGTTCACGGGCCGAAGCCCAGTCCTGCGCCTCACGCGCCAATGGCAGCGCCTGCCCTTCGAGGGTGATGCGTGCGAGAGTCTGCGGGTCTTCGCGTCCGTCGTCGGCCATGGTGAGCGACAGGGCGGCACGAGAGTCGGCGAGCAGGTGGCGGGTATGGGCGGCGAGGCGGCTGAGATGCAGCAGGCCGCCGGCCAGATCAGGATCAGGGTCCCAGGCCACCTGGGTGGCCAACGGCAGGCCGTTGCCGACGGTACCCAGTGCCGCCCAGCGGCAGTCGCGAACCAGGCCAACGACGACCTCGAAGACCTCACGATCCATCACCTTTCTCCCCTGGGGTGGTGTCGCCATTCTAGTCTTGATGTTGCGGCTTGCGCGTTGCCGCCGCGCGGCCTAGTCTGCTGCATGATCAGGCGATGGAACGGGCGGAGATGAGGTGATGAGCGAAGAACTGCAGGGCGATGCACAGGCTCCAGGCCGTTTCTGTCCACCTGGCTACGGCTATCAAGCGGCAGATCTCGCCGCGGCACCTGAACTGGTCGCTGATACCCTTTACGTGATCGGTGGCCTCTACGGCAACTTGCAGGCGCTTGATGCCATCGAGGCGATGGCGGCACGCGAGTCCGGTCCGGTGACACTGGTCTTCAACGGCGACTTCCACTGGTTCGACGTCGACGAGGCGGCGTTTCGCCGGGTCGAGACGGTGGTCGCGGACCACACCGCGCTGCGCGGTAACGTCGAGACCGAACTTGCCGGAGGTGTCGGGGCCGCCGGTTGCGGCTGCGCCTACCCGGAGTGGGTCGACGATGCTGAAGTGGTGCGTTCCAACGCGATTCTTGAGCGCCTCGCGACCACGGTGGCCGGCATGCCCGAGGTGACCGACCGGCTGGCGGCGTTGCCGATGTACCTGCGAGCACGGATCGGTGGGCTGGCACTGGCCATGGTCCACGGTGATGCCGAGTCACTCGCCGGTTGGGGTTTCGCCCAGGAGGTGGTCGACGAACCGGCCCAACAGCAGCGCATCCGCGGCTGGTTCGGCGCGGCCCAGGTGGACCTGTTCGCCAGCAGCCACTCCTGTCTGCCGGTGGCGCTCTGTCTCGATGATGGCAGTGACCACCGCGCCCTGCTGAACAACGGGGCCGCGGGCATGCCCAATTTTTCCGGTGACCTGCGCGGCGTGATCACCCGTATTGGCACCGCCCCGTCGTCCGAGCCAACTCTTTATGGGGCGCGTCTTGCGGATGCCTATGTTGATGCGCTGCCGGTCACCTACGACGTGGCGGCCTGGCACCGTGATTTCGTCGCCAACTGGCCCCCTGGTTCACCGGCACATGAAAACTACTTCAGCCGCTTGACGCGTGGGCCCGATTACCGCATCAACGCAGCGGTCCGCCACGGCGTCGACCAGAAGCAGAAGTGCTGGTACAGCCACCTGTCGGCTCGGGTGCGCGGCAGTTGATTCCCCATCTGGACCGGGGTCGGTAAGCCGCCCGGGTCTGTTCAGTTGGCGTTGACAGGTGTGGCCAGCGCGCGCAACTCACGCAGCGCCACCGACAGCATGGTGAAGTCCGGGTTGCTGCCACCGCGCAGTTCACCGAGCAGCTGCTGCAGCCGGGCCAGCCGTACGCCATTCGCCTCGATCCAGTCATCGACCCGGGCAGGCGCCTTGCCAGAGCCGCCACTCTGCAAAGCGTCCGCGGTCAGCAGCCGTTGCTGCACCATCAGGTCATCACGCAGTGCGGCACGGGCCAGTGATTGCCAGTTATTGTCGCGGGGCAGGGCGGTGATCCGTTCCATAAGCCAGTGCAAGCCGAGACGGTCGCCGAGGGTGAAATGGACCGCGGCGGCAATGCGCAGGCCGACCTGTTCGTTGACCACGACCTCGACGATGTCGAGGCCAACAAACAGTGTCGACAGGCCAGCGACCCGCTTGGCCAGTGCGTCGTCGACACCAGCGCGACGCAGCTTGGCGGCATGGGTACGGATTTTCTCCCGCGTCTCCTTGCCGACCAGGCTGGTCAGTGTCTCTTCGAGTTCGACGATACCGTTGCTAAAGGTGTCGACGGTTGCCTCGATCGCCAGCGGTTGTGATCGCTGGCGCAGCAGCCAGCGGGTGGCCCGCTCGCCGAGCTTGCGCACCTCGAGCATCATCGCCACCTGAACCTCGGTCGGTATCCGGTTGTCCAGTGCCTCGATTTTGGCGGCCACACCACTCAGCCTGAAGATACGCCCGGCAACGGCCCAGGCACGGGCCAGGTCGGCGGCGCTGCCGCCGGTTTCGCTGGTCAGCCGATAGACGAACGTCATGCCGGCGCGGTTGACGATGGCATTGGCCAGCTGGGTAGCGATGATCTCGCGCGACAACCGGTGGTCGGTCATGGTCGTCCCGAAACGTTCGCGTAACGGTGTCGGGAAGTAATCGGTCAGGGTGGTGGCCAGTGCCGGTTCGTCCGGCAGTTCGCTGTCGAGAAGTTCCTGGAACAGGACGATCTTGACGTAGGCGAACAGCACCGCCAGCTCGGGTCGGGCCAGTCCTTGTCCCGAGGCGCGTCGCTCGTCCAGCTCCTCGTCGTTCGGCAGCGCTTCCATGGCCCGGTCGAGCGTGCCGCTCTTTTCCATTTCGCGCATCATCCGGATGTGCACATGGAGCATGCCGGCGGCCTGAGCCTCGGCGACGGTCAACGCCTGGGTTTGCAGGTAGTTGTTGTGCAGCACCATCGAGCCGACCTCATCGGTCATCTCCTCGAGTAGCCGGTTGCGCTGCTTGCCGGTCATGTCACCGGCGGTCACAGCCGCGTTGAGCAGGATCTTGATGTTGACCTCGTGGTCGGAACAGTCGACACCCCCTGAGTTGTCTATGGCATCGGTGTTGACGTGACCGCCACCCTGCGCGTACTCGATCCGGCCGCGCTGGGTCAGGCCGAGGTTGCCGCCCTCGCCGATGACCCGGCAGCGCAGTTCGTGGGCGTCGACGCGCAGCACATCGCTGGCGCGGTCGCCGACGTCGGCGTGAGATTCGGAGCTGGCTTTGACGTAGGTGCCGATGCCGCCGTTCCAGAACAGGTCGACCGGCGCGCGCAGGATCGTCCGGATCAGTTCATTGGGGGTGAAGCGGGCCTGTTCGACACCGAGCGCCCTGCGTGCTTCGGCTGGCAGCTCGATTACCTTGAGGCTGCGCGGCCAGATGCCGCCACCAACGGACATGGTCTCTCGATCGTAGTCGTCCCAGCTCGAGCGTGGCATCGCGAACAGCCGCTGGCGTTCGGTGTAGCTTTTTTCGGCACCGGGCTCGGGATCGATAAAAATATGCCGGTGGTCAAAGGCCGCGATCAGGCGGGTACGCTGCGACAGCAGCATGCCGTTGCCAAAAACGTCACCAGACATGTCGCCGATGCCGATGGCAGTGAACTCCTCGGTCTGGCAGTCGATACCGAGTTCGCGGAAGTGGCGTTTGACCGACTCCCAGCCACCGCGTGCGGTGATACCCATCTTCTTGTGGTCGTAGCCGGCGCTGCCGCCCGAGGCGAAGGCGTCGCCAAGCCAGAAACCGTAGTCGGCGGCGACGCTGTTGGCGATGTCGGAGAAGGTTGCTGTGCCCTTGTCGGCAGCGACCACCAGGTAGGGGTCGTCGCTGTCGTGGCGGACCACGTCAGTCGGCGAGACGATCGCGCCGTCGACCAGATTGTCGGTCAGGTCGAGCAGGCCGCGGATGAAGGTCTTGTAGCAGTCGATCACCTCGGCCTGGATAGCCTCGCGATCGCCACCGACCGGGAGCGCCTTGCAGACAAAGCCGCCCTTGGAGCCGACCGGGACGATGACCGCGTTCTTGACCATCTGCGCCTTGACCAGGCCGAGGATCTCGGTGCGGAAGTCCTCGCGCCGGTCCGACCAGCGCAGGCCGCCACGGGCCACCGGACCACCTCGCAGGTGGACGCCCTCGACCCGTGGTCCGTAGACGAAAATTTCGAACTTCGGCCGTGGCGCCGGCATGTCCGGCACCGCTTCAGGATTGAGCTTGAACGAGACGAACGGCTTCGGTCGGCCGTCGGCACCACGCTGGTAGAAGTTGGTACGCAGGGTCGCGTGAATGGCGCGGAAGAAGCCGCGCAGGATGCGGTCTTCATCAAGATTGGCAACCTCGTCGAGGGCAAACTCGATTACTTCGTCGAGGGCCGCGCATGCCTGCAGGCGGTTGTCAGCACGGGCCGGGTTGAAACGGGCATCGAACAGGTCGACCAGCAACCGGGCAAGATGTGGGTTGCTGTCGAGTGCGCTTTCCATGTACTCCTGGCTGAAGGTCGCCCGGACCTGGCGCAAGTACTTGCAGTAGGCGCGCAGCACGATGATTTCGCGCCAGTCGAGGCGTGCGCGCAACACCAGCCGGTTGAAGCCGTCGTTCTCCGCCAAGCCGTGCCAGACGCGCGAGAAGGTCTTCTGGAACTTGTCGGCGATCTGCTCGAGCTCCAGTCTCTCCTCACGGTGTTCGAGCTTGAAGTCGTGGATGAAGACCACGCGTTGGTCGTGTGGATGGATGGTGCTCGGACTCTCCTCGAGGGCACGTAGCCCCATGTTTTCCAGCATTGGCAGAGTTTCTGACAGTGCGCTCGACTGGTTCGGGTGGAACAGTTTGAAGCGCAGCTGCTCCGGGGGCAGGTCGGGCGGTCGGTAGAGGGTCATCGCCAGGTCGTCGCCGGCCGCCAGCTGCTCCATCTTGGCGATGTCGAAGCGGGCGACGCGGGGCGTATAGCGTTCGCGGTAGTCGGCGCGGAAGGCGTCGCCATAGCGGTTGAACAGGCGGATGCCCTGCTCCTCGCCGAGCTGCTCGGGCAGCACCTCCTGCAACTCGTCGCGCCAGTCGCGGGTGGCGGTGGCAAGCCGTTGCTCAATCGCCGTGACGTCGATCGGCGTGGTGCCTTCGCTGCCGATGGTGACGATGAAGTGGAGGCGTGCCAGCACCGAGTTGGAGACTTCGACGCTGTAGTCGAGGCAGTTTCCGTTGAGCGACTCCTCGAGTACCACGGTAATTTTTTTGCGTATGGCGGTGGTGAAGCGCTCACGTGGAACGAAGACCAGGCAGGAGTAGAAGCGGCCAAACGGGTCGCGGCGCATCAGCAGCCGGATGCGTTGACGCTCCTGCAACTGCAGGATGCCGATGGCGATGGCGTAGAGCTCGTCCTCGCTGATCTGGAACAACTCGTCGCGCGGGTAGTTCTCAAGGATGTTGAGCAGCGAGCGGGCGGCGTGGCTGCCCTTCGGGTAACCGGCGCGCATGACCACGTTGGCAACCTTCTGCCGCAGCAGCGGGATGATGCGCGTGTTGCGGTTGTAGGCGGCCGCCGAGTAGAGCCCGAGAAAACGGTATTCGCCGAGAACCTGGCCGGCATCGTCGAAGCGCTTGATTCCGAGGTACTCCATGTAGGTCGCTCGGTGCACCTCGGCGCGACGGCTGGTCTTGTTGACGATCAGCAATCGCGGCGCCAGCGCCAGCGCACGTCCGGCTTCATCGAGCTGGTTGAAGGCGCTGGTATCGCCCTCGCTGCTGGCCAGGATCCCGAGACCCGTGTCGGGCACCGCCTGGAGCCGGGTGGCATCATCGGCCAGCGTGTACTCGCGGTAGCCGATAAAGGTGAAGTGCTCTTTGGCCACCCAGCGCAGGAACTCGAGATCCTCGGCGAGTTCGTCGCTGTCTAGCGGTGGCGGATTCTGCTCGCATTCGGCGACGATCTCGAGCATGCGGTCACGCATCGGCAGCCAGTCGGTCACGATGCTGCGCACCTGCGCCAACGCGGACTCGATCTCGGACTTGAGCATTTCGAGCATCGCGGGCTCGGTCTGGCGGTCGACCTCGAAGTGCATCACCGCCTCGGCCTGGCTGCCGTCGTCGTCGGGCCCCGGGACCGACGCGCGCGTGGCGTTGCCCTTGGTATCGCGCTCGATGCGGAACACCGGATGGACGATAAGGTGGCTGGTCAGGTTATGACGGTTGATCGCCATGCGTACCGAGTCGACCAGGAAGGGCATGTCGTCGCACACGATGTCGATGATGGTGTGGGTCGACTGCCAGCCATGCTGCTCGAGTTGTGGATTGTAGATGTGCAATTTCGGCGTACCGCGCTGGCGGCGGCGCAGCAGGTCGAAGTGAGCGAAGGCGGCGCCGTAGAGGTTGGCCGGGTCACGCTCGGCAAGGTCGGCGGTCGAGGTGCCACTGAAGTAATGACGGACGAAATCGCAGACCAGGTCGCGCTCGGCCTTGGCAGCGTGCTCGCGAACCCTTTCGACCAGTTGGTCAAGGATGGTGTCGCTTTTCTGATCGTGTGGTTTGGGCATGAGCAGCGCCTTTTTCGTGCCAAGCCGTGCTGTCGGCCGCATACGATGAAGCCTAGCCGCTGCCCTCGCGCCGCGCTAGGAACATCTGGCTGTTATTATCGGCGGCCCATTCCTACGACGGAGCGACTGATGCAGTCCGAAAACCCCAAGGTCCTCATGCGTACATCGCATGGTGACATTACTCTCGAACTCGATGCCGACAAGGCCCCTGTCTCGGTCGAGAACTTTCTCGGTTACGTCCGCGACGGCTTCTACGATGGCACCATTTTTCATCGTGTGATCGAGAATTTCATGATCCAGGGCGGCGGTTTTACGCCAGACATGCAGCAGAAGACGTCCGGTGCGTCGATCGAGAACGAGGCCGGCAACGGATTGCGCAACGAGTGCGGCACCGTCGCCATGGCACGCACCCAGGTGGTCAACAGCGCCACCGCCCAGTTCTTCATCAATACCGTCGACAACGAGTTCCTGAATCACCGGGATACGTCACCCGCGGGGTTCGGTTATGCGGTGTTCGGTCGTATTGTCGAGGGCATGGATACGGTCGAGGCGATTCGCAAGGTGCCGACCGGCAACAGCGGTGGGCATGGCGACGTCCCGGTCGAGCCGATCACCATCGAGTCGGCGACGGTTCTTTAGCCCGGATCGTTAGGCGCCAGGGCTCTCTCGTTGTGGGTCGGACTTCAGTCCGACACTGGTCGGCAGATCGGGTCTGAGACCGACATGTCGGACTGAAGTCCGACCCACAGGTACCGTGATCCAGGTCCGCGTGGATTCTGGCGGCGCTTCTACAGGTCAACCCGGCTCCATTGCAGGTACGGTCTCCGGATCGCGATCGTTCAGGCAGGTAGGGGCCCCCGGTGTAGGAGCGGCCCCTTTATGCCCCCTGGGTACAGGCCGCGCCCTGCAGTACCTGGTGCAGGGCGCGGAACTCCCCGGTCAGCTTGTGCCGGCGGTCGAGGTAGACCATCGGCCGGGCCTGCTCGTGGGACTCGCGGATGCGCACCGAACTGGAGAGAAAGGCGTCGATCACCGGCAGCCCTTCGTCGCGCAGCTGGTCGACCAGCTGACGCGGCAGTCGGGCGCGGGACTGGAACTGGTTGACGACGATGCCCTCGATTTCAAGGTCGTTATTGGGGTCGGCGCGGATCTCGTCAATGCTGTCGAGCAGAGCGTAGAGCGCCTGGCGCGAGAAATCGTCGCAATCGAACGGGATCAGGCAGCGCTCAGCCGCGATCAGCGCCGAGCGGGAGTAGAAATTGAGTGCCGGCGGGGTGTCGATCCAGACCGCATCGTAGTCGTTGAGGGCATCGAGCGCCTCACGCAACTTGAACATCTTGTAGCGCGACTCGAGCTTGATCGCGAGATCATCGAGTTCGGTCGATGAGGCGAGCAGGTCGAGGTTGTCGAATGGCGTCGCCTCGATGTAGTCGGCCAGGGTGCGCCGGGAAAAACTGAAACCAAGGGTGTCGCGGTAGAAGCCGGCCGTGCCGCCCGCGGTCTCCTCGTCGGTGGCATCGCGGGCGCGCAGGTAGCGGGTCGCGTTGGCCTGCGGGTCGAGGTCGATGACCAGTGTACGCAACCCTTCGCTGGCGCCGATCGCCGCCATGTTGCAGGTGATGGTCGATTTGCCTACACCGCCCTTCTGATTGAAAACCACTCGCCGCATTGCGTTCGTTCCTCTGTAGGTTGTATAGGAGCCGCTGATTAAGTCGGAACATTCTGGATAACAATCCACTTCGTCCAGTCTTAATCAGAGACCCCTGAACAGGTTATTGCAGGGTTGTGCCGAGTCCGGCCGGAGGTGGCTCCGCGCACGGCCCGGCCTGGTGGTGTTGCAGGTGCAGGACGCCTGCTTCACACCGGAACAGGTTGGTCGCTGCCAGGAGCTGGTCACCGGTTGCTTCGTAACAGACCACCAGACCGCCATCGCTCGACACCCAGGCGCGCGGGTGGTGGCAGGTGACGGTGAGCGTGGTGCCAGCAGCGAAGATGTCCCGCCAGCTGTTCAGGACCGCTTCGCGGCCGAAGAGTGCCGGCCAGCCGGGATGAATGCAACTGGTCGCGTCACCCTCCGACCAGAGCGTGGCCATCGCTTCCAGGTCGTGGGCGTTGAACGCGGCGTAGAAGGCCGTATTGGCCGCGAGCAGTGCGTCGGTGTCAGCCACGCTCCGGGTTCAGTTCCAGACACCGGGTGGTGGCGTGTAGCTGCCGAGCACCTTCATGTAATTGGCGCGTTCGAAAGCAGCCGGGTCGTTGGTCTTCTGCTGGCTGACACTGCCGATCAGTTGGCGTAGCGAGGCGTACTCATGCTTTTCGAGCCACTGCGTCAGCTCGCCCAGGATCTCGGTGAGCCGGCCGGGGCCATGCTGCAGCAGCGCACTGCACATCTGTGCGGCATCGGCACCGGCGAGCAGTACTTTGAGTACCTGCTCGGTCCCGTGCACGCCGCCGGTGGCGGCCAGCGACAAGTCGACTCGGCCATGCAGCAGTGCAATCCAGCGCATGCGCAGCAGCAGCTCATTCGGTGTCGATAGCTGCAGGCTCGGGATCACCTCGAGGGTCTCCAGGTCGATGTCGGGCTGGTAAAAACGGTTGAACAGCACCAGGCCGTCGGCTCCGGCCACGGCCAGGCGTTGCGCCAGTTCGGCCAGGGAGCTGAACTGCGGCGACAGCTTGACCGCGATCGGGATCGAGACCTGCTGGCGCAGCTGGGTCAGCAACTCGACGTAGCGGGCCTCGATCTCGGTCCCACTCTCAGCGATGTTGGCGGCGATGTGGTAGGTGTTGAGTTCCAGCGCGTCGGCACCTGCCTCCTGCAACTGGCGGCCGTTCTCTACCCAGCCGCTGGTGGAGATGCCGTTGAGGCTTGCGATCACCGGGACGTCGATCGCCTGCTTGAGCCGGTGCAGATGCTCGAGGTAGTCGTCGAGGCCGCTGTGGTAACCGTCCGGGACCGGCAGCGGCGAGGTAGCCTCGGCATTACCGATGTCGTGGCCGTGCATGAAGTACTCGAGGGCCTGCTCCTCGTTGAGCAGTTCCTCCTCGAACAGCGAGTACATCACCAGGGCCGCCATGCCGGCATCCTCCAGGCGACGGGCGCTGTCGAGTGAGCGTGACAGCGGCGACGCCGAGGCCACCAGCGGATTCTTCAGCTCCAGGCCGAGATAGGTTGTGCTCAGGTCCATAGCGTTTTCCTCCGCGCCGTCAGCCGGCGCTCTCCTCGTCGTCCACCTCGGTCTCCGGGAAGCTGATCCCTGCCAGCTGCTGGTAGTGGAAGTAGCGGTCGTGGTTGCGCTTCTCGGACTTGCGTAGCAGGTGCCGCGCCTTGGCCGAGTCGGTGCGGAACAGCATGCTGAAGCGGGTCTCGGTGGCGAGGAAATCCTTGTACGGCACCGAGGGCCGCTTGGAGTCGATTTGCAACGGATTTTTGTTCTCCGCCAGCCGCCGCGGATCGTGGCGCAGCAGGCTCCAGTGGCCGCTGTCGACCGCCAGGTTCTGCTGGCGCAGGTTCTGCGACAGGTGCACGCCGTGTTCGATGCACGGGGCGTAGGCGATGATCAGCGACGGTCCATCGTAGCTGTCGGCCTCGAGGAACGCCTTGAGCGTATGCGTGTCCTTGGCGCCGTAGGCCACCTGGGCGACGTAGACATGGCCGTAGCTCATCGCGATCTGCACGATATCCTTCTTGCCCAGCTCCTTGCCGCCCATCGCGAATTTGGCGACCGCGCCGGTCGGTGTCGCCTTGCTCGCCTGGCCGCCGGTGTTGGAGTAGACCTCGGTATCGAGGATCAGGATGTTGACGTTACGCCCGGAAGCGAGGGTGTGATCGAGACCGTTGAAGCCGATGTCGTAGGCCCAGCCGTCGCCACCGATAATCCAGACGCTCTTGCGTACCAGCGTGTCGGCGACCGACTCGAGCTCGCGCGCCTCGGCGCTGTCGATGCCGGCCAGCCGGGTCTTCAGCTCGGCCACCCGTTCGCGCTGATCGTGGATGCCCGCCTCGTCGGTCTGGTCGGCGTCGCGTAGCGTGGCCACCAGTTCCTTGCCGATCCCGTCGGCCAGGCGGCCGAGCAGTTCGCGGGCGTACTCGCGCTGCTTGTCGATGGTCAGGCGGAAGCCGAGGCCGAACTCGGCGTTGTCCTCGAACAGCGAATTCGACCAGGCGACGCCGCGGCCGTCAGCGTTTTTCGACCACGGCGTGCTCGGCAGGTTGCCGCCGTAGATCGACGAGCAACCGGTGGCGTTGGCGACCAGTGCGCGGTCGCCGAACAGCTGCGAGACCAGCTTGACGTACGGTGTCTCGCCACAACCGACGCAGGCGCCGGAGGCGTCGAACAGCGTCTCGAACAGCATCGCGCTTTTCATCGTCCCGCTACGCACCTGGGTGCGGTCGAATTCAGGCAGGGTGTAGAAGTACTCGAGGTTGGTGTTCTCCTGCTCGCGCAGCGGGGGCTGCGGCGCCATGTTCAGCGACTTGTGGCTGGAGTCGCTCTTGCTCTTGGCCGGGCAGACGTCGACGCACAACGTACAGCCGGTGCAGTCTTCCGGGTACACCTGGTAGGTGATGTGCATCCCGGGGTCGAACTCCTTGCCCTTGACCGGCACGTGCTTGAAGGTCTCCGGGGCGTCGCTGACGGAGCTTTCGGAAAATACCTTGCAGCGGATCGCCGAGTGCGGGCAGACGAACACGCACTTGCCGCAGAAGATGCACAGGTCGGCATCCCAGACCGGGATCTCCAGCGCCAGGTTGCGCTTGTCCCAGCGGGCGGTGCCGACCGGGAAGGTGCCGTCGCAGGGCATCAGGCTGACCGGCAGGGAGTCGCCGTGGCCGGCGATCAGCTCGCCGGTCACCTTGCGCACGAACTCCGGTGCCTCGGCGGCCACCGGCAGCAGCTTGGCCAGCGTGCTGGTCACCGCCTCCGGCACGGCCACTTCGTGGAGTTGCGCCAGGGTCGTGTCGATGGCGGCGAAGTTGCGTTCGACGATGCTCTTGCCCTTGGCACCGTAGGTTTTTTCGACTGCGCGCTTGATCGAGGCGATCGCCTGGTCACGCGGCAGGATGCCGGAGATGGCAAAGAAGCAGGTCTGCATCACCGTATTGATGCGCGCGCCCATGCCGGTCTCGTGGGCCACCGCGATGGCGTCGATGGTGTAGAAGCGCAGCTTCTTGTCGATCATCTGCTGCTGCATGCGTTGCGTCAGCGTTTCCCAGACGGCGTCGGGTGCGGTCGGTGAGTTGAGCAGGAACACGGCACCATCGGCCGCCTTGTCGAGCATGTCGTAGCGCTCGATGAAGGCGACCTGGTGGCAGGCGATGAAGTTCGACTCATCGTCGCCGATCAGGTAGGAGGAGCGGATCGGTTGCGGGCTGAAGCGCAGGTGAGAGACGGTGGCCGCGCCGGCCTTCTTGGAGTCGTAGACGAAGTAGGCCTGGGCGTGGAGGTCGGTCTCCTCGCCGATGATCTTGATGGTGTTCTTGTTGGCGCTGACGGTGCCATCGCTACCCAGGCCATAGAACATGGCCTGCGTCAGTCCTTCTACCCCGGCAATCTCGAACTCGCCGTCGACCTCGAGGTTGCTGTGGCCGACGTCGTCGATGATGCCGACAGTGAAATCATTCTTCGGCGTCTCTTTGTCGAGTTCGTCGAAGATGCCCTTGATCATGCCCGGGTTGAATTCCTTAGATGCCAGGCCGTAGCGGCCGCCGACGATGCGTGGCATGCGTTCGAAATGCGGGGCGGCCGACTGCTGGTCGTTGACCAGTGCGGTGATGACATCCTTGTAGAGCGGTTCGCCGTCGGAGCCGGGCTCCTTGGTGCGGTCGAGCACGGCCAGGCGCCGGGTCGAGGCTGGCAGGGCGTCGATGAAGGTGCTGGCCGCGAACGGCCGGTAGAGGCGCACCTTCAACAGGCCGACCTTTTCACCCTGTGCGGCGAGGGTCTCGACAACCTCTTCGGTCGCGTCGGCACCGGAGCCGATGATGACGACGACGCGTTCGGCATCGGCCGCGCCAACGTAGTCGAACAGCCGGTACTGACGTCCGGTCAGTTCGGCGAAGCGGTCCATCGTCGCCTGCACTATTCCCGGCATGCGCGCGTAGAACGGGTTCACCGCCTCGCGTGACTGGAAGTAGACGTCTGGATTCTGCGCGGTGCCGCGCACTACCGGGCGGTCCGGTGACAATGCGCGGCCGCGGTGCGCCTGGATCAATTCGTCGGAGATCATCGCGCGTACCGTCGCGATATCGATCTGCTCGATTTTGCCGACCTCGTGCGAGGTGCGGAAGCCGTCGAAGAAGTGCAGCATCGGCACCCGACCCTCGAGCGTGGCGGCATGGCTGATCAGGGCCATGTCCATCACTTCCTGGATCGAGTTCGACGCCAGCATCGCCCAGCCGGTCTGGCGCACCGACATGACGTCACGGTGGTCGCCGACGCTCGACAGCGCGGGGGGCGCCAGCGCCCGTGC
>QNFN01000010.1 GCA_003645555.1 Gammaproteobacteria bacterium
CCGCGCGCACCGTCGTCGTCGGGCTCAGTTTGAGCCATTCCGGCAGCGGCCAGGCGCAACACGTTGAAGGTTCCGATCGGGTTGATCGCGATGGTGCGTGTGAACCTCTCCAACGGCAGTGGGCCGTCACGGCCGATAGCCCGTCCGCCGGTGGCGACACCGGCGCAATTGATACAGAAATGGACGCCACCGAAAACATCGAGCGTGCGCGCCAATCCAGCCTCTGCCGTGACGGCATCGCTGACGTCGACTGCGAGACCGATGGCGGCTTCACCAAGACCGTGTGCGGCCTGAGCCGCCTGATCACCGTTCAGGTCCCACAACGCCACCTTGGCACCCAGTTCTACCAACCGCCTGGCGGTGGCCAGACCGAGACCCGAGGCCCCACCGGTAATGATTGCTACCCGCCCCTTGATTTGCATGGTTCGCTCTCCTAAGGGGGGGTCAGAGTAAATCGAGCTTCAATTTACTCTGACCCCCTGGTTAAGTCTCTGATGTAAGCGCCCGGCTGATCACCAACCGCTGTATCTCGGATGTGCCTTCATAGATCTGGCAAACACGGACGTCACGGTAGATGCGCTCGACGGGGAAATCGCAGAGAACACCGTAGCCGCCGTGGATCTGGATCGCCGCCGAGCAGACCTCTTCCGCCATTTCAGAGGCAAAGAGTTTTGCCATCGATGCCTCCTTCAGACAGGGTTCGCCGGCGTCGCGCAAGGCTGCCGCGCGCAGGATCAGTCCACGTGCTGCATCGATCCGCGTGGCCATGTCGGCTAATTTAAACGCCACAGCCTGGTGTTCGAAGATCGGCTTGCCAAACGCCTCGCGCTCCCGCGCATAACCCAACGCCGCCTCGAAGGCCGCTCGCGCCATGCCAACGGACTGTGAAGCGATGCCGATACGGCCGCCCTCGAGATTGCCCAGTGCGATACGGTAACCCTGCCCCTCCTCGCCAAGCCGGTTTCCGACCGGCACCCGGCAGTCATCGAAAACAATCTGGGCGGTGTCGGAGGCCTTCTGGCCGAGTTTCTTCTCGATGCCCGCCACAACGTAACCAGGTGCGTCTGTCGGTACGATGAAACCGGTGATGCCGCGTTTGCCAGCCTGCGAGTCGGTCACCGCGAAGACAATCGCCACCTGGGCGTTGGCCCCTGAGGTGATGAACTGCTTGGTGCCATTGAGCACGTAATAGTCGCCGTCACGTACCGCCTTGCAGCGCAATGCCGCAGCATCGGAACCGGCCTGTGGCTCGGTCAGACAGAAGGCGCCGAGCATTTCTCCACGCGCCATCGGCTTCAAAAACCGCTCTTTCTGCTCGTCGTTGCCAAACTTGTAGACCGGCATGCAGGCGACTGAGTTGTGCACACTCATGATGGTCGACGTCGAGCCATCGCCGGCAGCGATCTCCTCAAGGGCCAGTGCGTAGGCAACGTGGTCGACTCCGGCCCCGTCGTAGGCCTCCGGCACCAGCATGCCGAGCAGGCCGAGCTCGCCCATCTGGGCCAGCGCCGCGCGCGGGAATGTGCAGTCACGGTCCCAGTCAGCGGCATACGGCGCCAGTTGCTCCTGGGCAAACGCACGCGCCATGTCGCGGATCATCGTCTGTTCTTCGGTCAGCAACATGGGTCGTTTCCCTGTTCTTGTGTGGGTCGGACTTGGGTCCGACTAACGTGATCGCTATCTCGACATGTCGGGCTGAAGCCCGACCCACAAAATTACTTCGATCTGGCTAAATCCGCTCAATCGCCACCGCCGTCGCCTCGCCGCCGCCGATGCACAGCGCGGCGACGCCGTTCTTGCGGTCGTACTTCTGCAGGGCATGCAGCAGCGTCACCAGGATGCGTGCGCCGGAGCAGCCAATAGGATGGCCCAGTGCACAGGCTCCACCATGGACATTGACCTTGTCATGCGGAAGATCGAGTTCCTTCATTGCCGCCATGGTAACGACAGCAAACGCCTCATTGATTTCATAGAGATCGACATCGGCCGCACTCCAACCGGTCTTGGCCAACACCTTTTCGATCGCATCGACCGGTGCCGTGGTAAACCAGGCTGGCTCATGGGCGTGGGTACTGTGGGCCAGGATTCTGGCCAACGGTGTCAGCCCGCGACGCTCTGCCTCCGACTGGCGCATCAGCACCAGCGCCGCGCCGCCGTCGGAGATCGAGCTCGAGTTGGCCGGGGTCACCGTTCCCTCCTTACGGAAGGCAGGCCTGAGCTGCGGGATCTTGTCGAGATTCGCCTTGTGCGGCTGCTCGTCGCGCTCGACGACGGTCTCACCACGACGCGACTTGACCGTCACCGGGACCACTTCGGCGGTGAAGCTGCCGTCGTCGATGGCCGTCATGGCACGGGTCAGCGAGGTAATCGCAAACTGGTCCTGGGCCTCGCGGGTGAAGCTGTAGTGGCCGGCGCAATCCTCGGCAAAAGCACCCATCAACCGGCCTTTGTCGTAGGCATCCTCGAGGCCATCGAGAAACATATGGTCAAACATCTGGCCATGGCCGAGCCGATAGCCAACCCGCGCCTTCGGCAACAGGTAGGGAGCGTTGGACATGCTCTCCATGCCGCCAGCGACCATGACATCGTTGCTCCCGGCCAACAGCTGGTCGTGGGCAAACATGGCCGCCTTCATGCCCGAACCACACATCTTGTTGATGGTGGTGCAGCCGGCGGCCAGCGGCACACCACCGTCCAGTGAGGCCTGGCGCGCCGGGGCCTGGCCCTGCCCGGCCGGCAACACACAGCCCATGATCACCTCGTCGACGGCGTCAGACGGAATGCCGGCACGTTCAACCGCGGCACGGATCGCCGCGCCACCCAGCTGCCAGGCGGCAACGCTGGCGAAATCACCCTGCAGACCGCCCATGGGTGTGCGCGCGGCACCAACTATGACAACGGGGTTATTGTGGCTCATCTGCTCTCTCCGTATCTGTGTTCGGTGTCGGACTGAAGTCCGACCTACAAGAGACTCTATCCAGGGCAACCTGTAGGTCGGGCTTCAGCCCGACAGGATCCATTCATTCCTGTGAATTAGGGGTCGGTGTCATTTTATTCAAATGCTTGCGGTTCTGTAGGAGCTGCGCCTTTATGCCCTTTAGGAGCCTCTGATTAAGTCTGAACGAAGTAGATTGTGCTTCAGAATGTTCAGATTTGAGGCGCAAAGCGCACGTAATAGCGAGCTATTGCGAAGCTTGGCAACGAAAAAGCTGGATATTCTGTGCGCAAGATGCGAGTTCATGACTTAAATCAGAGGCTCCTTTAGGGTATACGCGCCGATCCCGGACCTGATCGCGGCGTGTACCCAGGGGGCATAAAGACACCGCTCCTACAGGGTGGTCATGGTTCGCAGATTATTCCTGCAACTCCGGCCGGTCACGAAACTGCTCCAGCGCTTCCGGGTTGGCCAGCGCGTCGGTGTTGTCGATCGGCTGGCCGTGGATCACCTTGCGCACCGCCAATTCAACGATCTTGCCACTGATGGTGCGCGGAATATCGGTCACCGCCAGGATCTTGGCCGGCACGTGCCGTGGCGTGGTGTTGTCACGGATGGTGCCACGAATGCGTTTCTGCAAGTCCTCGTCAAATTCGACCCCTTCACGCAGCTTGACGAACAGCACCACGCGCACGTCCCCCTGCCACTGCTGACCAACAGCAATACTCTCGAGGATATCGTCGAGCTTCTCGACCTGGCGGTAGATCTCCGCCGTGCCGATACGCACCCCACCGGGGTTGAGCACGGCGTCGGAACGGCCGTAGATCACCAGCCCACCACGTGGCGTCAACTCAGCGTAGTCGCCATGGCACCAGGTATTCGGAAAGCGGTTGAAGTAGGCGTCGTGGTAGCGCGACCCATCCGGGTCGTTCCAGAAACCGACCGGCATCGACGGAAACGGTTTCGTGCAGACCAGTTCACCTTTCTGGCCTTGTACCACGGCACCTGTTTCGTTACAGACCGCCACCGCAAGGCCCAGCCCACGACACTGCAGTTCACCGCGGTAGACCGGCCCGATCGGGTTGCCGAGAGCAAAACAGGAGACGATGTCGGTGCCGCCCGAGATCGAGGCCAGTTGCAGGTCGCTGCCAATCTCCCGGTAGACGTAATCGTAGCTCTCAGGCAGCAGTGGCGAACCGGTCGACAGGATTGCGCGCAAGTGTGTCAGATCGAACGACCGTGCCGGCTTGACCCGGACCTTTTCAATCGCGGCAAGGTACTTGGCACTGGTACCGAAGACGGTGACCTGCTCTTCCGCTGCCATCTGCCATAGCGTCCGAGCCCCGGGATGGAACGGCGAACCGTCGTAGAGCACCAATGTCGCCCCGGTTGCCAACCCGCTGACCAGCCAGTTCCACATCATCCAACCGCAGGTGGTGAAGTAAAACAGCACATCGTCACGCCTGAGATCGGTGTGCAACTGGTGTTCTTTCAAGTGCTGCAGAAGTGTGCCACCAGCCCCGTGAACGATGCATGTCGGCGTGCCGGTGGTCCCCGAGGAGTACATCACGTAGAGCGGGTGATCGAACGGCAGGCGCGTGAATTCGATGCTGGTGTCGGGAGCGATGAAATCGCCCAGCAGCACCGCGTGTGGGATGCCGGTCAGGTCGGGCTGCGGTTCGAGAAACGGCACCACCACCACGAGTTGCACGCTGCCGATCTTCGCGACCACATCTCGGACCGACTGCAGTGAATCGATCTTCTTGCCGGCGTAGTGGTAGCCATCGGCAGTGAACAGCACTTTCGGCTCGATCTGGCCGAAGCGGTCAATCACCCCCTGGATACCGAAGTCGGGTGAACAGGAGGACCACGTCGCTCCCAGGCTCGCCGTGGCCAGCATCGCAACCACGGTCTGTGGGTGGTTCGGCAGGTAGCCGGCCACGCAATCGCCCTGCCCCACGCCGGCACCACGCAGTGCCGCGGCAACGCCAGCCACCTGGCGGTAGAGCCCGTCGTAGGTCAGCGTCAGTCGCGTCCCGTCCTCACCACGGAATACCAGGGCCGGGCGTTCGTCACGAAAGCGGAGCAGGTTCTCGGCGAAGTTGAGCCGCGCCTCGGGGAACCAATGCGCGCCGGGCATGCGATCGCCATCGTCAAGCAGGCGTTCGCCCTTGTCACCGATGACACCACAAAAGTCCCATAGCGTGTCCCAGAACGCCGCGCGGTCATCTACCGACCACTGCCAGAGGTCGTCGTAACCAGTGAAGGTCCTGCCGCTACGGGCACCGGCCTCGGTCATGAAGCGGGTCAGGTTAGCTTCGGCAATACGATCAGCCGAAGGGCTCCAAAGCGGGTCCACCACATCAGACACGGTTATTCGTCGCCGCTTTCGAGCACCAGCAATGCGTCACCGTCATCGACCTGCTCGCCAACAGCGAAGCGAACCTCGACGACAGTTCCGGAAGCCGGAGCAACGATGGTGTGTTCCATTTTCATCGCCTCAAGCACCAGCAAGGGTGCGCCGCGCTCGACATGTTCGCCAGCACTAACGTGGACGGCGACAATCTTGCCCGGCATCGGTGCCGTCAGTCCGCCGCCGGTCACCTCCTCGTCAGCCGCGGCCATGGCCGGGTCGTGCAGGTGCAGGTGGTGTCGCTCACCACCATAGAAGAGGGTCAGGCCGGACTCTTCACGCACGACCGTCAGCGTCAGCCGGGTGCCGTCGAGGGTGGCAACCAAATCACCCGCGCTGTCGATAAAACCCTCGGCAACCAGTGATCGCGCGGGTGTATCGATGACGAAGTGACCCGTGCGGTAGTGCACCGTCACTTCGTGCTCTTCGCCATCAACGCGGAAATGCAGCGGTTGGTGGTTGTCCTCGTTCAGGCGCCAACCCGAGGTCTGGTGCCATGGCGAGCCCGGGTCGCCACCGGCCGCGGCTGCAACTGCCGCTTCGTCGCGCCGCCGTAACAGTACATCGAGGCTGGCCAATGCCAGTACAGCATCGGTCACTGGCGCTGCCGGGGCCACCAACTCGTCACGGTGACGGTCGATGAAACTGGTGTCGATATCACCGTCGCTGTAGCGCGGATGGGCGGCGACGGTGGCCAGGAAGTCGAGGTTGGTGGTCACCCCAACCACCTGAGTGGCGCGCAAGGCCGCCTGCAGGCGCCTCAACGCGGCGTCGCGATCCCGGTCCCAGACGATCAGCTTGGCAATCATCGGATCGTAGTGGATCGAGACCACATCGCCCTCACGCACGCCGGTGTCGATACGCACGTGAGGACCGGCATCGGGAAAGCGCAGGTGGGCCAGGTGACCGGTGGCCGGCAGGAAATCGCGGGCCGGGTCTTCAGCGTAGATGCGCGCTTCGAAAGCGTGGCCCGTCAGGTGGAGCGCCTCCTGCCGCAGTGGCAGCGGCTCGCCGGCAGCGACCCGTAGCTGCCACTCGACCAGGTCCTGGCCAGTAACCAGTTCAGTGACCGGGTGTTCAACCTGGAGCCGGGTATTCATCTCCATGAAGTAGAACGTGCCATCTTCATCGACAATGAATTCAACGGTGCCGGCACCGACATAGCCGATCGCCCGGGCGGCCTCGATCGCGGCCCGGCCCATGGCCGTACGGCGTGCGTCGTCGAGCCCCGGGGCCGGCGCCTCCTCGAGTACCTTCTGGTGGCGCCGCTGCACCGAGCAGTCGCGCTCGAACAGGTGCACGACATCACCCTGGGTGTCAGCGAAGACCTGAATCTCGACGTGACGCGGGCGTAACAGGTACTTCTCGACCAGCATCGCATCGTCACCGAACGCGGCCGCCGACTCACGTCGTGTGGCGGCCAGTGCCGCAGAAAACTCCGCCGCTGATTCGACGACGCGCATGCCCTTACCACCACCACCGGCCGAGGCCGTGAGCAGCACCGGGTAACCGATCCGCTCCGCCTCGGCAGCCAGCAGGTCGTCGGCCTGATCGTCACCATGGTAGCCAGGCACCAGGGGCACACCGGCTTTTTCCATGATCTGTTTGGCTGCGCTCTTGGAGCCCATCGCCCGGATCGCTTCGACCGGCGGACCGATAAAGACCAAGCCGGCATCGGCACAGGCGGCAGCGAAAGCCGCATTTTCGGAGAGAAAACCGTAGCCGGGGTGGATCGCCTGGGCGTCGGTACGCCTGGCCGCCTCGACCACTTTTTCTACACACAGGTAGCTGTCGCGAGCCGGGGCCGGACCGATGGCGACCGCCTCGTCAGCCAGTGCGACATGGCGTGCGGCAGCATCGGCCTCGGAGTAGACGGCGACCGAGCGCACGCCAAGGCGGTGCGCGGTCTTGATTACCCGGCAGGCGATTTCGCCACGATTGGCTATCAGGATCTTGTCGAACATTCCGGCGGGACTCCCCTACATCCTGAAGATGCCGAACCTGGTCGGCTCGACCGGGGCATTGAGTGCCGCGGACAGACCCAGACCGAGTACCGTGCGGGTGTCGGCCGGGTCGATGATGCCATCATCCCAGAGCCGTGCGCTGGCGTAGTACGGGGGGCCCTGGGTCTCGTACTGCTCGCGGATCGGCGTCTTGAACGCCTCCTCCTCCTCGGCCGACCAACTCTCGCCACGCAGTTCCATGGCGTCACGTTTGACCTGCCCCAGCACGTTGGCCGCCTGGTCGCCGCCCATCACCGAAATGCGTGCGTTGGGCCACATCCACAGAAAACGCGGGCTGTAGGCGCGCCCGCACATACCGTAGTTACCGGCACCGAAACTGCCACCGAGGATCAGCGTGAGTTTGGGCACCCTGGTGCTGGCCACCGCGGTGACCATTTTTGCTCCATCCTTGGCGATACCACCCGCCTCGTACTTGGAACCGACCATAAAACCGGTGACGTTCTGCAGGAAGATCAGCGGAATGCCGCGCTGGCTGCAGAGTTCAATGAAATGTGCCCCCTTCTGTGCCGACTCGGAGAAGAGGATGCCGTTGTTGGCGATGATGCCGACCGGGTAGCCGTAGAGGTGGGCGAAGCCGCAGACCAGCGTAGTGCCGTAGAGTTGCTTGAACTCGTCGAACTCCGAACCGTCAACGACGCGGGCGATCACCTCACGCACATCGTAGGGCTTGCGAGTGTCGCCCGGAACCAGGCCGTAGAGATCACTGGCCGGGTATATCGGTTCACGTACTTCGTGAACTTTTACGTTTAAGTTTTTGATTATATTAAGATTAGATACGATTTTTCGTGCAATCCCCAATGCATGCGAATCGTTCAGCGCGTAATGATCGGTGACTCCCGAGGTGCGCGAGTGAACGTCGGCACCACCCAGGTCCTCGGCACTGACCACCTCGCCAGTGGCCGCCTTCACCAGTGGTGGACCGCCGAGGAAAATAGTCCCCTGGTTGCGGACGATAACGCTCTCGTCGGACATCGCCGGCACGTAGGCGCCACCGGCCGTGCACGAACCCATCACCACCGCCACCTGCGGGATGCCGGCCGCCGACATGTTGGCCTGGTTGTAGAAGATGCGCCCGAAATGATCGCGGTCGGGGAAGACCTCGTCCTGGGTCGGCAGGTTGGCCCCGCCGGAATCGACCAGATAAATGCACGGCAGCCGGCAGGCCGCGGCAATTTCCTGCGCTCGCAAGTGCTTTTTGACCGTCAGCGGGAAGTAGCTGCCACCCTTAACCGTCGCATCGTTGGCGACGATCATGCACTCCTGTCCGGCGACACGACCGATGCCGGTGATGACACCGGCGGCGGCGACATCCTTGGAGTACATGTCCCAGGCGGCCAGTTGCGACAACTCGAGAAACGGCGAGCCAACGTCGAGCAGCATGCGGACACGATCGCGTGGCAACAGCTTGCCGCGGGCCAAGTGCTTTTTGTTAGTGCGTCGGCCGCCACCGAGAGCCACCTGGGCCACCTTGGCACGCAGGTCATCGACCAACTCACGCATGTGCACGACATTGGCCTGCGCCGCCGCCGAGCGCATGTCGAGAGAGGTCTTGAGTGTCGTCATCAGCAGGCTCAGCCGGTCTCACCGAACAGCTCGCGGCCGATCAGCATGCGCCGGATCTCGCTGGTGCCGGCACCTATTTCATACAGCTTGGCATCGCGTAGCAGGCGCCCGGTCGGATACTCGTTGATGTAGCCGTTGCCGCCGAGGCACTGGATCGCCTCGAGCGCCATCCAGGTCGCCCTCTCGGAAGCGTAGAGAATCGCACCGGCGGCATCCTTGCGCGTGGTCTCTCCACGATCACACGCCTTGCCGACAGCGTAGACGTAGGCGCGGCAGGCGTTCTGTGTCGTATACAGGTCGGCCAGCTTGCCCTGCATCAACTGGAAGGTGCCGATCGGGCGGCCGAACTGCTCACGTTCGTGCAAATACGGCACAACCACGTCCATACACGCCTGCATGATGCCGAGTGGCCCGGCAGCGAGCACCGCGCGCTCGTAGTCGAGACCGCTCATCAGCACGTTGACCCCGCTACCAACGCTGCCAAGAACGTTTTCCTCTGGAACTTCGCAATCCTGGAACACCAGTTCACAGGTGTTGGAGCCGCGCATGCCGAGCTTGTCGAGCTTCTGCGCCGTGGAAAATCCGGGCATCCCCTTTTCGATGATGAACGCGGTCAAGCCGCGTGAACCAGCATCGGGGTCGGTCTTGGCGTAGACCACCAGTGTGTCGGCATCGGGGCCGTTGGTGATCCACATCTTGGTGCCGTTGAGCACGTAACGGTCGCCACGCTTGTCGGCGCGGGTGCGCATCGAGACGACGTCTGAACCGGAACCTGCCTCACTCATCGCCAGCGCGCCGACATGCTCGCCGCTGATCAGTTTCGGCAGGTAGTTCTGTTTCTGCGCCTCGTTGCCGTTGCGCCGGATCTGGTTGACGCAGAGATTGGAATGGGCGCCATAGGAGAGACCCACCGAGGCCGAGGCCCGGCTGATCTCCTCCATGGCGATCATGTGCTCGAGATAGCCCATACCGGCCCCGCCGTACTGCTCCTCGGCGGTGACACCAAGCAGACCCATGTCGCCGAACTTGCGCCACAGGTCGACCGGAAATTCGTTGTCACGGTCGATCGCCTCGGCACGGGGGGCGATCTCGTCATCGGCAAAAGCACGGACGGCATCGCGCAGCATGTCGGCCGTCTCGCCGAGGTCAAAGTTCAGCGTCGGGTAGTGGCTGCTCACGAAATCCTCCGGGTGGCCGGTCGTCTGCTGCCGGCGCGTATTGTTGTGTCGTGGTAGTCGCGGCGGACCGCCGTAACGCCGCTGTCAATCTACCGCAAACTCCCGTTGACGTAAACGTCAATACACTGCCGCAAGCTGTAACATGAGTCGGGTAATGGGATTCGGGTTATCTGCCTCGTCCCGCGAAGGAGGGTCGGTGACCACGTATCCGTCCCGACCCGCCTGACATAGCATGAGACACGACCTGCCAACCCACACGGTTCCGGCACCACTAAGGAACCTCTGATTAAGTCTGGACGAAGTAGATGGTGATTCAGAATGTTCAGATTTGAGGCGCAAATCACACGCAATAGCAAGCTATTGTGAAGAATTGCAACGAAAAAGCTGGATATTCTGGGCGCCAGATACGAGTTCATGACTTGATCAGAGGTTCCCTAACCGACCGAGGTTCTCCATGTCTTCTGTACGCGATCTCACCCTGGTCACGGTCATCATCATTGCGATGGCCCTGCTCTACCCTGGCCTGACCCGCCCGGTACTGACCCTGACCGGCACCATCGACAAGGCCGACATGGTGGAGATAGGCATCGACCTGCTGGCCGGCGAGGAAGAAGGGACTCGCAAACGCCAACTGGTAACCGGTCTCTCGGGCCTGTTCGGGTTCGACCGGGTCGAGGGTGAAATGGTGGTCTACCAGAAGACGCGGTCGATCCTCGGGACCGTGCAGGAACTGGCCCGTACCGGTAATAGCGGTGTCGCCTTCCTGATCGTCCTGTTCAGCGTGGTGATCCCGCTGAGCAAGCTGCTGTTGCAATTCACCACCCTGCTGTTACGCAACTCCACGGCGCGCCGGTGGCTGGAACAGGTGATCGCCGCCGTGAGCAAGTGGTCGATGGCCGATGTCTTCGTCATGGCCCTGATCGTTGCCTATCTGGCCGGCAGCGCCTCGGAGCAGATGGGCGACCTCATGACCATGGACGCGCACCTCGGGCAAGGCTTCTACTGGTTCCTCGGCTACTGCCTCTTCTCCATCGCTTCCACGGTACTGGTCAACGGTAGCAACAGCGTTCGCCGAAAGATCGATCCGCAACCGAGCGGCTAACAGGCTGTTGAAATTCGCTCAAATGAGTGCGAGACAAGGAAAAATGGGCCGATAAAGCGCAGTTTACTGGGGTAAACGGGCATTTTGAGGCCAATTTTGACACCGAATCGTGCCAGCTGAGTAGAATTTCAACAGCCTGCTAGTGTGGCTTGCTGTCGGGTGCGTGACCCGTCGCCTGGTCGCCGCTCATGCCCTCTTTCCTGTCAGCCATCGACGCCATGGCGTCGTGTCCCGTGCCGTGCCCCTGCATTTGAAGTGCCGGAGTCGCAACTTCTCCGAGTATGTAGTCGTGCGGGATGGCATCGAGACGCACCACCTGCCCGCCGAAGCTGGCGGCAAAGGCTTCCGCCGCGGGCGCGGAGACAAACGGCACGGCCTCGGGCGCGCCCATGCCACCGGTCCGTTTGCTGCCGAGCACGTACCAGGCTTGTTGTGCATCCATCCAGGTCGAGTCGTCAGGATTCTCCCAGGCGGTATCACTCATGTCATTGACGTAAAAGGCCGTGATGTTCTTCGGCTCTTCGGGCAACAGAGTGAAAGCGATGCCATCGCGTACCGAACTGAACCAGAACGGCTCGGACCGGCCGGTGACGAAAATCTGTGCTTTCGGCCCTTGGTGGTCGGCGACGATCATCTGACAGTAGCGCCCGACGGCATCACGCGTTATCGGCGCGGCCTTGGGTACCGCGGCCAGCCGTTCGGCCTCACCACAGGCCGCCAACAAAACGGAGGTGATCAGCAGGATACAAGTCAGTGCGACTCTCATAGTTCCATCCTTTGGAAACGGACCACGGTCAGGCCGAGCGGCACAGCCACCCAGCCGAGCAGCAGCGCGACCAGCATCACCGGCTGAAAACCCGCCGCACGGCCAGCCTCGGCCATGCCCGCAAGCAGGCTGACGGCCTCGGTCCCGGTCAAGTTGATAATGCGATAGATGTCCGTCGGGTTGGCCAGCAGCAGTGCGGCGACCAGCTCGGGTGACAAGCGCTGTCCGGTGTCGACCAGCAGCATCCCCAACAGGCCGAGGTCATAAAGCACCACGAACAGCAACCACAGTGTGACGGCCACGCCGGCGGCCGTCGCCCGCTCCCTGACCAGCGCGCTGATCAGGTAGCCAAGGGCGATGAAAGCACTGCCAAGCAGCCAGGAACTCGCCATCAGCACCAGGTAGGCAGTCCAGCTCTCCGCATCGGCGCCACCGGTGAACTGCAACACCAGGCCGGCGCCGCCATAACCGACCAACAGCGCGGCGAGCAGGATCAGGCTGTGGCCAAGGAACTTGCCGACCACAACCTGCCAGCGGGCCACCGGGTAGGTCAGCAGCAGCAGCAGAGTGCCGCGTTCGAGTTCGCCAACCAGGGCGTCGAATGCCAGCATCAGCGCGATCAGCGGCAGCAGGTAAACGGTCAGGCTGGCCAGGCTGGCGACGGTGATATTCATCGGCGTCGCCTGCACGGTACCGGACGGTGCCGAGCCGAGCAGCGCCAGCGACAGGGCGAGCGCCGCCAGCAGCAGGATGATGGCGGCGACCCAGCGGTTACGCAGGCCGTCGCGGATTTCATTGCCGGCAAGAATGACCAGGGCCCTCATTGTGGACCGTCCCCCGCAGAGTAGTGGGCGTAGACCTCACTGAGCCCCGGCGTGTGGATCTCGACGTCGTGCACCGCCGGACGCAGGTCGGCAAGGCGGGTGACGATGTCGAGCTTGTCGCCACCGAGACAGGAGAGCTCGAGAGTCTGGTTGTTGATGTGATCGAGGTGCAGCCCTCCGCCGATGCGCTCGGCGACCCCATTAGCTTCGCCGACGCCGGTAACCACGCGGATTCGTACCGGCAGACCCGCCTTCTCGCGCAGCTCGGCCAGTGGACCGAAGGCGACCAGACGCCCCTGGCGCAGGATGGCGACGCGGTCGCTACGTGCCTCGATTTCGGTCAGCGCGTGCGACGAAATCAGGGCACAGCCACCCTCCTCCTGATGTTGCCTGACCCGTTGGTAGAAAGTCTCGCGCAATACCGGGTCGAGGCCGGTCGTTGGTTCGTCGAGCAGCAGCACGTGTGGCGTGCCCAGCAGTGCCTGGGCCAGGCCGAGGCGTTGGCGCATGCCCTTGGAGTAGGTGCTGACACGGCGGCGTGCCGCCTCGCCCAGTCCCACTTCGGCAAGCAGCCGATCACAGGTGCCGACGGCAACGCCCTTGAGGCGCGCATAGAAACGCAGCACCTCGCGCCCGCTCATGGCCGTGTGGAACATGACGTTCTCGGGCAGAAAGCCGATGTCGGCTCCGAGCCCCTTGCCGAGCAGGTGGGTCGGATCGGCACCGTTGACACGGATGCGGCCATGGCAAGGGCGGGTCAGCCCGAGCAGCAGTTTCATCAGTGTGGTCTTGCCGGCCCCGTTGTGACCGAGCAGCGCGACGCACTCGGCTTGCCCCACAGCCAACGAGACCTCGTGCAGCACCTCGTGGGCACCGTACCGTTTGCTGACGCGGTCGAGTTCGATGCTAGCCTTGAAGGCCATCAACCATGTCCTTGAAAGTGAACTCCGGTTCAGCCATCAGCGGAGCCAGATCGACCACGCCACCGGGATAAAGTGGTGGGAACGCCGACTGCGCCCAGCGCACCAGGTGGACCGCCGGGCTGTTCAGCAGCAGCTTGGCCAACGGGTGACGCCAGACCAGCTGGTCGACCAGGTCATTCGGCCGGTAAACCCGGTCACTGATGCCGTCGCCGTCGAGATCGAAGGCCGGGTTGTCACTCCAGTAGTTGCCGCGACCGCCTTCGGACCATTCGATGTGGCGCGTCCCGACATACTTCACCTGGGTGCGGTTGCCGATGAAGGCGTTGCCGACAATGGTATTCTGTTCCGAACCGGCGGTGAAATGGATGCCAATGCTGCAACCCTCGAAACGGTTGCCATCGAAACGATTGTGGTTGGCGTTGTAGATGAAGACGCACTTTTCGGCACCACCGCTGACCTCGTTGCCACTGACCTGCGACTCGTTTGCATAGTTCATCAGCAGGCCGTGGTCGCGATCACCCAGGGAGCGGTTGCCGGTCACGATCAGGCGATGGGAGAACATCAGCGCGAATCCCAGGTGGTTGCCACGCGACACGTTGCCCGAGATTTCGCTGTCGTTGGCATACATGTAGTGGACGCCGAAACGGACCCCCTCAAGGCGGTTGTTGGTGAAGCGGTTGTGGCGGCTGACGTTGACGAAGATGCCATCACGCCCCAGGCGAATAAGGTTGTCATCGACCACCGAACCGGGCGCATTCCACAGCTGCACGCCGTTACCGCGCTCGCTCATCGGCAGGTCGTCGCGACCGATGATGGTATTGCCACGAACCACGGCGTCATGCGGTCCCTTGAGATTGACACCGATCAGATTGCGTTCGAGGCGGTTGTTCTCGATCACCGCCCCGGTGGCCCGGTCACTGACGTAGACCGCACCGTCCTCGCACGACAGGCAGTCACCCGAGCCGACGATGGTCACGCCGGTCAGACGTGTGTCCGGCGCGGCCAGTGTGACGACGCGTCCCTGGCCACCACCGTCGAGCAGCGTGCCACTCTCACCGACCAGTGCCAGTGGCTTATCAACAATGAAATTTCCCGAATAGGTGCCATGGCCGAGGCGCAGCGTGTCGCCCGCCTCGGCCATGGCAATGGCCTGTTGCAACGTGCCTGCCCCAGGTGGCACCACGCGCTCCGCCGCCCCGGCTGGCGAGGTGGAGAGCACCGCGGCAAGGCCGGCGACCGGGATAATCCCGGCCACCAGCTCACCGATGCCACGCAGAAAAGGCATTAGCTCAGGCCTTCTCGACCAACATGCGCCCGCGCATCTCCATGTGCAGGGCGTGGCAGAACCACTGGCAGTAGAACCAGTGGACTCCCGGCCGGTCGGCGACGAAAGTCACCGAACTGGTCTGCTGCGGCCCGATTTCCATGCAAACGCCAAAGTTGGCCATCGTGAAGCCATGCGTCAGGTCATCGACCTTGTCGACGTTGGTGACGCACACCGTCACCTCGTCGCCCTGCTTGACCTTGAAATCGGTCATGCTGAAGTTGGGCGCCGACGAGGTCATGTAGACCCGCACCTTGTTGCCATCGCGGATCACCTTCGAGTCGGTCTCGAGCTTGATGCCGTCCTTCTTGGCTATCGCCACCGTCGCGGCAAACGTCGGATCGTTGCGATCGTAGATCGACCGCGGATTGACGATGTCAGCACGCACGATGATGGCGTCGTGCGGCTCGGCAAAAGTCGCACCGTCATGAACCAGCTTGAGCTTATCGCCACTGATGTCGATCAACTGATCGTTCTCCGGCTTCAGTGGGCCGGTGTTGAGGA
>QNFN01000011.1 GCA_003645555.1 Gammaproteobacteria bacterium
CAGCCCCAGGGCATCACCCATGAACTGCGACGCATGAACCGCTACGGTGTACTCGCCGCCTACCTGCCGGCTTTTGGCAACGTGGTCGGACAGATGCAGTACGACCTGTTCCACGTCTACACGGTAGACGAGCACACGTTGCGAGTGATCCGTAATCTGCGCCGCTTCGCGGTACCCGAGCATCACCACGAGTTCCCGCGCTGCAGCCAGATCGTCCAGGCCCTGCCGAAAATCGAACTGCTCTACCTCGCCGGCCTGTTCCACGACATCGCCAAGGGGCGTGGCGGCGACCACTCCCGGCTTGGCGCCAGCGATGCCGAGGCCTTCTGCCGCGACCACTACCTCGGACGCTTCGACACCCAGCTGGTTGCCTGGCTGGTCGAGCACCACCTGGTGATGTCGCGTACCGCGCAGCGCGAGGACACCAGCGACCCCGAGGTGATCAACAACTTCGCCAACCTGGCCGGCGACCAGATCCGCCTCAACTACCTCTACCTGCTGACCGTAGCCGACATCCGCGCCACCAACCCGACGCTGTGGACATCATGGAAGGAGACGCTGCTGGCCGAGCTCTACACCGCGACCAAGCGCGCCCTGCGCCGCGGCCTGGAGCACCCTCTCGACGCCCGGGAGCGCATCCGCGGGGTCAGCGTCATGGCCCGCGCACTGCTCAAGTCACGCCAGGTCCAGGATCAGCTGGTCAATGCCATCTGGGGCGAGTTCAGCGACGAATACTTCCTGCGTCACAAGGCTGACGAAATCGCCTGGCATACGCAGCTGATCGCCGATCACGGCACTTCAGACGAACCGCTGATCGCCGTTCGCCAGGAAGGGCCACGCGGCGGCACCGAGATTTTCATCTACACCCTGGACACCCATCGCCTGTTCGCGCAGACCACCTCGCTCCTCGAACAACTCGGCCTGACTGTGGTCGATGCCCGCATCATTACCTCGCGCAGCGGCCACACCCTCGATAGCTACGTGGTTCTCGATGGCTCCGGGGCGCCGATCGAGGCCAGCTACCGGCTCGAGGAGATCCGCGCATGGTTGCGGCGCGGCCTTGGCGAGCCGAACCAGGCACCGCAACCAGTCGCCCGGCGGGCGCCGCGCCACCTGCAGTACTTTCCGTTGCCAACGCGGGTTGAATTCAGTACCGATATCAACGCTGAACGTACCGTCGTGGAACTGCTGGCCGCCGACCGCCCGGGCCTGCTGTCGAGCATTGGCCAGGCCTTCAGCAACTGCGGAGTGCGGGTGCAGAACGCCAAGATCGGCACCTTTGGCAACCGCGCGGAGGATGTCTTCTACATCACCGACGAAGCCAACCTGCCGATCACTGACAGTGAACGGCTCGAGGCGTTGCGCTCCGAATTGCTACGGGCCATCGAGCCGGAGGGCGGCGACACCACCGACCAGGCCGGCTGAAGCCTGCCCGCATAAATGATGAAGGGGAGCCGCGGCTCCCCTTCATCGTCGTCCTGGAAGCTGGAGCGGCTACTCGCCGACGGCCTTCATACTCAGGCGAACACGACCCTGGCGGTCGACCTCGAGCACCTTGACCCGCACCACGTCGCCCTCGGTCAGTTTGTCGCTGACGTTCTCCACCCGCTCCTCGCAGATCTGCGAGATGTGAACCAGGCCGTCACGGCCAGGCAGAATCGAGACAAAGGCGCCGAAGTCCATCAGCTTGACCACCTTGCCGTTGTAGATCTTGCCTACCTCGACGTCGGCGGTGATCTCCTCGATGCGCAGGCGCGCCGCGTCACCGGCCGTCTTGTCGACCGAGGCGATCTTGATGGTGCCGTCATCGGTGATGTCGATGGTTGCCCCGGTCTCCTCGGTGATGGCGCGGATGGTCGAACCGCCCTTGCCGATGACGTCGCGGATCTTCTCCGGATCGATCTTTATGGTGATGATGCGCGGCGCGTACTCGGAGATGTCCTCGCGCGGCGCACTGATCACCTTGGCCATCTCGGCGAGAATGTGCAGACGGCCATCACGCGCCTGTGACAACGCAGCTTCCATGATCTCGCGGGTGATGCCATCGATCTTGATGTCCATCTGCAGCGCGGTGATGCCCTTGCCGCTGCCGACGACCTTGAAGTCCATGTCGCCGAGGTGATCCTCGTCACCGAGGATATCGCTCAGTACCGCGAACTCATCACCCTCCTTGATCAGCCCCATGGCAATGCCTGCCACCGGGGTCGTGACCGGCACGCCGGCATCCATCAGCGCCAGGCTGGCACCGCAGGCCGAGGCCATCGAACTCGAACCGTTCGATTCGGTGATCTCGCACACCACGCGCAGGGTGTAGGGGAAGGTTTCCATGTCCGGCATCGACGCCAGTACGCCGCGCTTGGCGAGCCGCCCGTGGCCGATCTCACGGCGCTTGGTCGAGCCCATGAATCCGGTCTCCCCGACACAGTAGGGCGGGAAGTTGTAGTGGAGCATGAACGGCTCCTTGTAGCTTCCCTCCAGGGCGTCGATGATCGCCGCATCGCGAGCCGTGCCGAGGGTCGCCGCAACGATCGCCTGGGTCTCGCCACGGGTGAACAGCGCCGAACCGTGGGCGCGCGGCAGCACGCCGGTCTTGACGGTGATCTGGCGCACCGTGGAACGATCGCGGCCGTCGATACGCTTCTCGCCGGCAATGATCCGGCCACGCACCAGCGCCTTTTCGATCTTGCTGAACGCCTCGAGCACCTCGCCGGCCGCGTAGGCCGGCTCATCGCCTTCGGCCAACTCAGCGGCAATAGCGGCACGGATCTCACCGATACGCGCGTAGCGCTCCTGCTTTTCGCTGATGGTGTAGGCCTCGCCGATCGCCGCCTCGCAGCTCGCGCGCACCTTCTCCACCAGCGTCGGATCGACGGCCTTGTCTGCGACGTCCCAGCGCGGCTTGCCGATTTCGGCAACCAGCTCGTTGATCACGCCGATCGCCTGCTGCATCTGCTCATGGCCGAACAGCACCGCGCCGAGCATCACCTCTTCAGGAAGTTCCTGCGCCTCGGCCTCGACCATCAGGACCGCTTTCTCGGTGCCGGCGACCACCAGGTTGAGTTGCGATTCCTGCAGTTCGGAGTAAGTGGGGTTGAGCAGGTACTCGCCATCACGGTAGCCGACACGGGCGGCACCGATCGGTCCCGCGAACGGGATACCGGAGATCGCCAGGCACGCCGAGGCACCGAGCATGGCCGGAATATCGGGATCGATGTCCGGCTCGGCCGACATCACGGTAGCGACGATCTGCACCTCGTTGCGGAACCCCTTGGGGAACAGCGGACGAATCGGGCGATCGATCAGACGGCAGGTCAGAGTCTCTTTCTCGCCCGGCCGACCCTCGCGCCTGAAGAATCCACCAGGAATCTTGCCACCTGCGTAGGTCCGCTCCTGATAGTTGACGGTCAATGGGAAAAAATCGCGGCCCGGATCGGCCTTCTCGCGGCCGACCACGGTGACTAACACCGCCGTGTCGTCCATGCGAACCATGACTGCGCCGGTCGCCTGGCGGGCAATCTCGCCGGTCTCGATGGTGACGTTGTGGTTGCCGTAACTGAAACTCTTGCTGATCGTTGCCACGTTATTCTGCTCCTGGACCGGTTTAGCGACGCAGCCCGAGACGGGCGATCAGCTGACGGTATCGTTCGAGGTCGTTGCGCTTGACGTAATCAAGCAGCTTGCGACGTTCATTGACCATGCGCAGCAGACCGCGGCGCGAGTGGTGATCCTGCTTGTGGCTGGCGAAATGGCCGGACAGCCCCTCGATTCGCCGGGTCAGCAGGGCAACCTGCACCTCCGGGGAACCGGTGTCACCAGCGCCACGCGCGTATTCATTGACCACCTGGGCCTTCTCTTCAGCAGACAGAGACATCGACTACTCCTGGAACGCTTTATTACCGTTGACGTGAATTTCGTATTTTACTCTGACGAGCACCCTGGTCACAAGGCATTTCGGTGTCGCCTAAAAGCCTGGGCCGAGCCTGAATTTACCAGCCCGATCAACCGTTTTCCCGCAGGTTGAACAACCGCCGGGGCGCCACGCGGCCATCGTCCTGGACCTGGCCGACGCCGATGAAGACACCATCGTCGGCGAACAGGCAGAGCCAGCCGCTGGTCGGGGCCCGTGGCACCACCACGGCCTGGCCCTGGCGCAGGTAGTAGGCGGCATCGGACGACAGCCGCACCTGTGGCCAGTGGGCCAGCGCCGAGACGATCGGCAGCAGGTGGTGGTCAAGCGCCTCCGGGCCGGCTTCGGCCTCGGCGCGCAGGGCATCGAGGGTCAGCAGCTCGCTCTCGAGGTAGGGACCGACTCCGGTGCGGCGCAGGCCGATGACATGCGCGCCGCAACCGAGTCCCGCGCCGATCTCCTCGGCGAGGGTGCGCACGTAGGTTCCTTTGGAACAGTGCACCGTGAGCTCGATTTCATCTTCTGCCAACGACTGCACATCCAGCGCGTGGATGGTGATCCGGCGCGGAGCGCGTTCGACCTCGATGCCCTCGCGCGCCAACTGGTAGAGGCGCCGTCCCTTGTGGCGCAGTGCCGAGTACATCGGCGGCACCTGGTCGATCTCGCCGCGCATTCCGGTCAGCACCGCCTCCAAGCGCGCGGCGTCGAACGGCTTGACCGGGCGGGTCTCCAGCACCTCGCCGTCGGCGTCACCGGTGGTGGTGGTCACCCCGAGCCGGATCCTCACCCAGTAGTGCTTGTCGGCATCGAGCAGGTAGGCGGAGACCTTGGTCGCCTCGCCGAGGCAGATCGGCAGCAGGCCACTGGCGAGCGGATCGAGGCTGCCGGTATGGCCCGCCTTGCGCGCCCGCATCAGCCGCTTGAGCTCCTGCAGTGCCGCGTTCGAGGTCATGCCAACCGGCTTGTCCAGCAGCAGGATGCCATTCACGGAACGGCCTTGGGGGCGTCTGCGGGCCATGGTGTGCCTTGCCAGGTTCGTTGTGGGTGGCGTCAGCGGGACGGGGGGTCGCCCGCGTCGTCGATCTCGGCCGGCAAATCGGCGACCGCTTCATCGATCAGCGCCGTCAGGTGGCGGCCGTGCTCGACCGACCGGTCGTAGGTGAAGTGCAGCTCGGGCGTGATCCGCAACTTGACCTGGCGGCCCAGCTCCCGGCGCAGGAAACCACTGGCCCGGCGTAGCCCTGCCTCGCTGGAGCGCACCATCTCGGGATCGTCAGCGAGAACGGTGAAAAACACCTTCGCATGGGCCAGGTCGTGACTGACCTCGATCCCGGTTAGGGTGACCATGCCGACGCCCGGATCCTTGACCTCGTCGTGGATCAACTGGGCGAGGACCCGGCGAAGCTGTTCGCCGACCCGGCGGCTGCGGCTGAATTCCCTGGGCATCGGTGATATTCGTCGGTTCACGGCGCCGCGCTGGCAGCACCGCGACGGTTACAGCTCGCGCTGCACCTCGACCTCTTCGTAGACCTCGATCTGGTCGCCAACCTTGACGTCGTTGTAGTTCTTGACGCCGATGCCGCACTCGGTGCCGGCACGCACCTCGTTGACATCGTCCTTGAAGCGGCGCAATGACTCGAGTTCACCCTCGTAGATGACCACGTTGTCGCGCAGCACGCGGATCGGGTTGGAGCGCTTGACCGCGCCCTCCATCACCAGGCAACCGGCGATGGCCCCAATCTTCGGTGAGCGGAACACATCGCGCACCTCGGCCAGACCGACGATCTCCTCGCGGATCTCCGGTGCGAGCATTCCGGAGAGCGCCTTCCTGACTTCATCGATGACCTCGTAGATGACGCTGTAGTAATGCAGGTCGATGCCGTTTTCGGCAACCAGGCGTCGGGCCGAGGCGTCGGCACGCACGTTGAAACCGATTATCACCGCCTGCGAGGCGGCGGCCAGGTTGACGTCGGATTCGGTAATGCCGCCGACCCCGGAAGCGATCACGCGCACCCGCACCTCGTCGTTGGAGAGATTGATCAGGGAGTCGCGTAGTGCCTCGACGCTGCCCTGTACATCGGCCTTGATGACCAGGTTGAGCTGCTGTGTTTCGCCGGCCTCCATCTGCGAGAACATGTCCTCGAGCCTGGCCGCCTGCTGCTTGGCCAGGCGCATCTCGCGGACCTTGTTCTGACGAAACGACGCGATCTCGCGCACCTTGCGCTCGTCCGGGTGCGCCACCACCTCGTCGCCGGCATTAGGTGTACCGGAGAGGCCTAACACCTCGACCGGCATCGACGGCCCGACGCTGTCGACCGCATGGCCTGCCTCGTCGAACAGTGCCCGGACACGCCCGAACTCGGAACCGCTCAGGACCACGTCACCTTTACGCAGGGTGCCACTCTTGACCAGCACCGTCGCCACCGGGCCGCGGCCCTTCTCCAGGCGTGACTCGAGCACGACACCACGCGCGGTCTCCTCGACCGGCGCACTGAGTTCCATCACCTCGGACTGCAACAGGATGGCATCGAGCAGTGCGTCGATGCCCTCACCGGTCATTGCCGAGACGTGGATGAATTGGGTGTCACCGCCCCAGTCCTCGGGGATCACCTCGTGCTTGGAGAGTTCCTGCTTGACCCGGTCGGGGTCGGAATCGGGTTTGTCGATCTTGTTGACCGCAACCACCATCGGCACCGAGCCCGCCTTGGCGTGCTGGATGGACTCGATGGTCTGTGGCATGACGCCGTCGTCGGCGGCAACCACCAGCACGACGATGTCCGTCACCTGGGATCCACGGGCGCGCATGGCAGTGAATGCCGCGTGGCCCGGGGTGTCGAGGAAGGTGATCGTGCCCTTGTCGGTGTCGACGTGGTAGGCGCCGATGTGCTGGGTGATGCCGCCGGCTTCACCATCGGCCACCTTGCTGGAACGGATGTGATCGAGCAGCGAGGTCTTGCCATGGTCGACATGGCCCATGATGGTGACCACCGGCGGACGGCGCACCGTCTCGGCCTCGCTGTCGGTGTCGAGTTGCAGGCTCTCCTCGATATCGGTGTCGGTCACCAGCATCGGCTTGTGCCCCATCTCCTCGACCACCAGCACCGCGGTGTCCTGGTCGATGGACTGGTTGATGGTCGCCATGACGCCCATCTGCATCATCGCCTTGATCACTTCGGCCGCCTTGACCGCCATGCGCTGGGCCAGCTCGGCGACGGTGACCGTCTCCGGAATCGTCACCTCGTGCACCACCGGCTCAGTGGGCCGGGTGAAGCCGTGCTCGCTGGTGGCCGCGTCACGTGCCGCCCGGCCACGCACCCGCGGTGCCTTTTTGCGCCGGCCACTCTTCTCGCTGGCAACGTGCAGTTCCTTGCGGCCGTAACGGCTCGAACGTTTGTCACCCTTACCGCCGCCGCGCTCAGACTTGGGCTTCTCTGCCGGTTTGGCGCGTGCCGGGGTGGCCTTGGCACGGCTCGCCTCATCGGTCTGGCGTCGCGCAAGTTCCTCGGCCTGGCGCTTGGTTTCCTCTTCCTCAGCTACCCTGCGCGCTTCCTGCTCGGCCTGCTCCTTGACCTCTTCTTCCTGGCGGCGCTTTTCGAGCTCGGCGTCACGGCGCTTGGCATCCTTGTCGCGAATGCGCTCCTCTTCGACCGCCTTGTCCCGGTGCAGCTCGGCCAAACGCCGACGCGCCTCTTCGGCCTCGGCCTGGGCAGCGTCGTTCTCTTCGGCCGTCCCCGGTTTTACATAGGTGCGGCTCTTGCGCACCTCGACGCTGACCGTCTTGCTGCGCATCTGCCCGCCCGGCATGCTCTGACGCTGGCGCAACTCACTGACCGATTTGCGCTTCAGCGTCACCTTGCGCGGGGTGCCGGTCGGGTCGTTGGCCTTCTCCTTGCCATGGGCGGCGCGCAGGAACTGCAGCAACGTAATCTTCTCGTCGTCGTTGACGACCGCGTCGGGCCCGTCCTTGGCCAGGCCGGCCTCGGTGAACTGGATCAGCAACCGGTCAACCGGGATACCGACCACGCCTGCGAGCTGTTTGACTGTCGAATCGGACATGCCTGTCTCTCCCGGGCCTGTTTCAGGCCTCGGCCTCGTTCTCGTTTTCGTTTTCGAACCACGGCGCGCGTGCCGTCATGATCAGTTCGCCGGCGCGGGTCTCATCCATGCCCTCGATCTCCATCAGGCTGTCGACGTCCTGCTCGGCGAGGTCTTCCATGGTGATAATTCCGCGGCTGGCCATCTCGAAGGCGAGCTGGCGTTCCATACCGTCCATCTCCAGCAGGTCGGCGGCCGGTTCGACGGCGTCGAGTTTCTCTTCCTTGGCGATCGCCTGCATCAGCAGGACATCACGCGCGCGGTTGCGCAGCTCCTGGACAATATCCTCCTCGAACTCCTCGATATCGAGCAATTCCTGCTCGGGCACGAAGGCAACCTCATCGACGCTGGTGTAGCCCTCCTGGACCAGGATCACCGCCACCTCTTCGTCGACGTCAAGCTGCTCCATGAACACCGCCTGGGCCTTGGTTGCTTCGGCCCCGCTCTTGGCCTCGGCCTCCTCGACGGTCATGACGTTGAGTTCCCATCCGGTCAGCTGTGACGCGAGGCGGATGTTCTGGCCACCGCGGCCGATCGCTTGCGACAGCTGCTCCTCGTCGACCGCGAGATCCATGCTGTGACGCTCCTCATCGACCACAATCGACAGGACATCGGCCGGCTGCATGGCGTTGATCACCAGCTGGGCGGCATTGTCATTCCACGGGATGATATCGACGCGCTCACCGGCGAGTTCGTTGGAGACGGCCTGCACGCGCGAACCACGCATGCCGACACAGGCACCGACCGGGTCGATACGTGGCTCGTTCGAGCGCACCGTGATCTTGGCTCGCGAGCCCGGGTCACGTGCGGCACCAAGGATATCGATCAGACCCTCGCCGATCTCCGGCACCTCGAGGCGAAACAGCTCAATCAGCAATTCCGGTGCGGTCCGGGTGACGAACAGTTGCGGTCCACGCGGCTCGGAACGGATCTCGCGCAGATAACCGCGGATACGATCACCACCACGCACGGCCTCACGCGGAATCATCTCTTCGCGGAAAATGGCCGCCTCGGCGTTGCCGCCAAGATCGATGTAGACGTTGCCGCGCTCGACCCGCTTGACGATGCCACCGACCAACTCGCCTTCGCGACCGGTGTACGCTTCGACGATCTGTGCCCGCTCGGCCTCACGCACTTTCTGCACGATCACCTGCTTGGCGGCCTGGGCGGCGATCCGACCGAACTCGACCGAATCCATCGGCTCCTCGATGAAATCACCAGCCTGAAGTTCAGGGTCCTGCTCTTGAGCGTCGTCGAGCCAAACCTGGCGTTCGGGGTGAAACTCGAACCCCTCTAACTCCTCCAACTCATCTTCATCGCTGAGGTCGACCTCGGGTGAGATCACCTCCCAGCGGCGGAAGGTGGCGTAGTCACCAGTCAGGCGATCGATCGCGACACGCACGTCGATGTCACCACTGTTCTTTTTGCGCGTCGCCGACGCCAGCGCCAACTCGATCGCATCGAAAATAATCTCTTTTTCGACGCTCTTCTCGTGCGAAACGGCGTCCACGACCATCAGGATCTCTTTGCTCATCCCTTGGACTCTCCAGATTGCCCCCGGCCCGGCCGGAGGTCTGCTACCAGGCGTGCCTGGTCGATGTCGTCGAAAGCGATGCGCAAGGCTTCGCCATCCACCTCGAACAGCACTTCGTCGCCGTCGAGTCCGCGCAACAGCGCGGTGTAACGTGCGCGCCCTTCATGCGGTACGCTGAGCTTCACTTTGGCGCGCCGCCCGGCGAAGCGGGCAAAATCAGCGCGGCTGAACAGTGGCCGATCAACGCCAGGCGATGACACCTCGAGGGTGTAATCGCCACGGATCGGGTCCTCGACATCGAGCATGCCGCTGACCTGGTGGCTGACCTGTTCGCAATTGTCGATGGTGATGCCCTCTTCACGGTCGATGTAGATGCGTAGCAACTCGTGCCCACCCTGCGGCAACAACTCGACACCGACCGCCTCGTAACCGAGCCCCTCGATGATCGGCTCAATCAAATTACGCAGTTTCTCCGGCGCCTGTCGCATCGCATCCCGTACAAACAAATAAAGGGCCCTGTGGCCCTTCCTAAGCACGTTGCCAGAAACCGTCCGCGACGTCCCTGGCACCTAACAAAAAGCCCCGTCGAAACGGGGCTTTTCTCGGTCCACCGTAATGCTTGGTAGCGGGGCCAGGATTTGAACCTGGGACCTTCGGGTTATGAGCCCGACGAGCTACCGAACTGCTCCACCCCGCAACAACGGATGCGAATTGTACCCACGCCCCCCGGTGAATACAACCGGAATCGCGCGGCTGCGCAACCTCAGCTCAGCGCCCCCAGGCAAAGCGCCATCAGGCCGCCCGGAAACAGGCCGAGAAGAAGCACGGCAAGGCCATTCAGTGACAGGGCCAGGCGCAAGTCAGGCGCCGCCGTGAGCGGGCTGCGGTCCTCGACTTCATCGAAGTACATCAGCTTGATCACGCGCAGGTAGTAGAAGGCGCCGACGACCGAGAACAGCACGGCGACAATGGCCAGCCAGATCATGTCGACACGGATCACGGCCTGCAGTACCGACAGCTTGGCGAAAAAACCGACCGTGGGCGGCACTCCGGCCATGGAAAAGATCACCAGCAGCATCATGAAGGCGAACCACGGGCTGCGCTCGTTGAGGCCGCGGAAGTCGTCGAGGCTGTCCGCCTCGAACCCCTGGCGGGACAGCAGCAGGATCATGCCGAAGCCGCCGAGTGCCGTCAGCGCGTAGGTGATGGCATAGAACATCGCCCCGGCGTAGCCCTCCGGCGTACCGGCCAGGATGCCGAGCAGGATGAAACCAACGTGGGAGATGGTCGAGTAGGCGAACATGCGCTTGAGGTTGGTCTGGGCGATGGCGACCACGTTGCCGAGCGCCAGCGACAGCACCGCCAGCACCACCAGCATCTGCTGCCAGTCGGCGTGCAGCGGGGCCAGCCCCTCGGCCAGGACCCGCATCATCAAGGCGAACGCGGCGATCTTGGGTGCCGTACCGATGTAGACCGTAACCGCGGTCGGAGCGCCGTGATAGACGTCCGGCAGGTACATGTGGAACGGCACCGCGCCGAGTTTGAAGGCAAGTCCGGCGACGACGAAGGCGATGCCGAATACCAGCACTGGGTCACCCTGGGTACCACCGGCGACGCGTTCGGCCAGCGTCGCCAGGTCGAGCGTCCCGGTGGCGCCATAGAGCATCGACATGCCGTAGAGCAGCAGGCCGGAGGCGAGTGCGCCAAGGACGAAGTACTTCATCGCCGCCTCGGTCGCCGGCAGCGAGTCACGGTCGTAGGCCACCAGCGCGTAGAGCGACAGCGACAGCAGTTCGAGACCGAGGTAGACCGTCAACAGGCTGTGCGCCGAGACCATGATCATCATGCCGAGCACGCCGAACAGGCCGGTGACGTGGAACTCGCCGGTGAACAGGCGGCGCACCCGCAGGTAGTCCTTGGAGTAGAGGAAGACGCCGAACGCCATCAGGTAGATGAATGCCTTGAGCAGGTCACCCATGGCGTCGCGGACGAAGGTGCCACCAAAGGTCACCTGCGGCTCGGCCGGGATACCGCCGAGGGTCGCCAGCGCGGCGATGACCAGGGTCAACTGGGTCAGCAGGTAGGTCAGGTTGCGCCGTTCCTCGCTGATGTAGAGGTCGATCACCAGGATGGCGCAGGCCATCGTCAGGACGATGATCTCAGGCAGCGCCAGGGCGAAAGTGGGGATCTGGAAACTCATCGTCGGTTCCTGTCGGCGAAGTGTGCGATCACAGCTTCGACTGGATTACGTGCTGGATCAGGTTGTCGATGCTGGCGTGCATGACGTCGACCAGCGGTGCCGGGTACAGGCCCAGGGTCAGGACCGCGACGGCGAGCACGCCCAGGATCACGGTCTCGCGTGTATTGATGTCCTTGAGGGTGGCCACGCCCTCGTGGCGCACTTCGCCGTAGATCACCCGCTTGACCAGCCACAGGGTGTAGGCAGCGCCCAGGATCAGGGTTATCGCCGCGAGGAAAGCGAACCAGACGTTGGCCTTGAAACTCGACAGGATGACCATGAATTCACCGACGAAGCCGGAAGTTCCCGGCAACCCGGCGTTGGCCATGGCGAACAGCACCATGAAGCCGGCGAACAGCGGCATGGTATGGACCACGCCGCCGTAGTCACCAATCTGGCGACTGTGCAGGCGGTCGTACATGACACCGACGCAGAGGAACAGCGCGCTGGAGATGAAACCGTGCGAGACCATCTGCACCATGCCACCCTCGATACCGAGCTGGGCGCCCTGGGTCGAACCGGTCTTTTCCAGGATGCCGAAGACGACGAAAAAGCCGAGGGTGACGCAGCCCATGTGGGCGATCGACGAGTAGGCGATCAGCTTCTTCATATCCTGTTGCACCAGCGCCACCAGGCCGATGTAGACCACCGCAACCAGTGACAGGCCAATCACCAGCCAGTCGAGGCTGTGGCTGGCGTCCGGGGTGATCGGCAGGCTGAAACGCAGGAACCCGTAGCCACCCAGTTTCAACAGGATCGCCGCCAGGATCACCGAGCCGCCGGTTGGCGCCTCGACGTGGGCATCCGGCAACCAGGTGTGTACCGGCCACATCGGCACCTTGACGCCGAAGGCGATCAGGAAGGCGAGGAAAATCAGCACCTGCGCTCCCATCGCCAACGGCATGGCGTGGAAATCGAGGATCGAGAAACTGCCGGACTCCAGGTACATGTAGATCAGCGCGACCAGCATGAACACCGAACCGAAAAACGTGTAGAGGAAGAACTTGATGGTCGCGTAGACCCGGCGCGGACCGCCCCAGATGCCGATGATCAGGAACATCGGGATCAGCATGGCTTCCCAGAAGACGTAGAAGAGCATGGCGTCGAGGGACGAAAAAACGCCAATCATCAGCCCTTCCATGATCAGGAAGGCGCCCATGTACTGCGCCACCCGCTTCTGGATCACCTCCCAGCCAGCCAGCACCACCAGCACGGTGGTGAAGGTAGTCAGCAGGATCAGCGGCATCGAAATACCGTCGATGCCGAGGAAGTACTCGATATTGAAGCTCTCGACCCAGGGCGTGCGCTCGACGAACTGCATGGCCGCGGTGCTGCTGTCGAAGCCGGAGATGAGTGGCACGCTGACCAGGAAGGAGAGTACCGAGACCGCCAGCGCCAGGCGTCGCGTGCGCTCGGCATGGGTGTCGCCCGAAGCGAGTACGGCGAAACCACCGAGGATCGGCAGCCAGATGCAGAGGCTAAGAATGGGGAACCCAGCAGACATCGATTACTTTCCTCTTCCCCGCTCAGCCGAGCGCGAACCAGCCGAGCGCCACCACCAGTCCGATGATCATGGCGAAGGCGTAGTGATACAGGTATCCGGACTGCATCCGGCGCGCGACCCCGGCGAACCAGCCGACCGCGCTGGCCGAACCGTTGATCACCAGGTTGTCGATCAGGCCGACGTCACCGCCCTGCCACAACCGGGTTCCTATCCCGCGGCTGCCGCCGGCGAATACCGCCTCGTTGAAATCGTCAAAACCGTACTTGTTGAGCAACACGCCGTGCAGGCGCGGGAAGCGTCGGGCCAGGGCTTCGGCAATCTGCGGCCGCTGCGTGTAGACGTACCAGGCAGTGCCCAAACCGGCCATCGCCAGCCAGAATGGCGGCTGCATCAGGCCGTGGAGCATGAACGCCAGCGGGCCATGGAAGTCGGCGCCGATCTGGCCGAGGACGTCATGTGCCGGCAGGACGAAAATCGCCTCACCGAAGTAGCCGCCGAACAGCACCGGTCCGATGGTTAAGTAGCCGATAATGACAGACGGTATGGCCAACGCGATCAGCGGGCCGGTGACCACCCACGAGGTCTCATGCAGGTGCTCGCGAGTATGCGCGTCCATCCGCTCCTCGGTGTGGAACACCAGGAAGAACATCCGGAAGCTGTACAGCGCGGTGATGAACACACCGATCAACACCGCCGCGTAGGCGATCCCGGAACCGGGCAGCGTCGAATGGTGCACCGCCTCGATGATGCCGTCCTTGGAGAAAAAGCCGGAGAAACCGGGGAAGCCGATCAGC
>QNFN01000012.1 GCA_003645555.1 Gammaproteobacteria bacterium
CACACGCGGCATTGCTGGATCAGGCTTGCGCCCATTGTCCAATATTCCCCACTGCTGCCTCCCGTAGGAGTCTGGGCCGTGTCTCAGTCCCAGTGTGGCTGATCGTCCTCTCAGACCAGCTACCGATCGTCGCCTTGGTAGGCCGTTACCCCACCAACAAGCTAATCGGACGCAGGCTCATCTAGAAGCGTGAGGTCCGAAGATCCCCCACTTTCCCCCGTAGGGCGTATGCGGTATTAGCCTGGGTTTCCCCAGGTTGTCCCCCACTTCAAGGTAGATACCTACGCGTTACTCACCCGTCCGCCACTCGTCGCCAGAGAGCAAGCTCTCCGCGTTACCGTTCGACTTGCATGTGTTAGGCATGCCGCCAGCGTTCAATCTGAGCCAGGATCAAACTCTTCAGTTCAAGACAGTCGACTGCCGAAGCAGTCTCACTACATTTGCTCCACCCAAGCCCGAAGGCCGAGGCTTCGCGATCTTTGGAGCAACCTATTGTTGCACGCGAGCGCCCACACAAATTACTTGATTCAAATTGTAAAAGAGCGGGTCGGTGTTCAACCGACCGAGAAAGAGAATCATACTCTCTGATTCCCGACCCCGTCAACACCCGGAGCTTGCCGGGCGGTTACCGTCTGGAGGGCCCCTGATGGGCTCACCCGACGGCGAAGGCGCGCATTATACATGCGGCCAGAACGGCGTCAACACTGTCCGTGCCAGCCCTTATCTGGCCAGTGTCACTCGTGCGAAACGGCGCTTTCCGACCTGGTAGACCGCGCAGCTCCCGGCGCCGATCCGCAGGCTGCGATCGGCCACTTTCTCACCATCGATGCGCACCCCACCCTGGTCGATCAGGCGCAGTGCCTCGGAGGTGCTGGTGACCAACCCCGCCGCCTTGAGCAGGTTGGCGATCGGCAACTCACCATCCTGCGTGGGCAGGGTGACCTCATCGATCTCATCCGGCATCGCGCCCTGGCGAAAACGGCGGTTGAAAGTCTCGAGCGCGGCGCGTGCCGCGGCCTGGTCATGGAAGCGTGCAACCACCTCGAACGCCAGCTCGACTTTGCAGTCACGTGGGTTGACTCGCCCGGCGCTGGCGTCGGCACGCATCTGCGCCAGGTCAGCGAGGCTCTTGTCGAACGACAGCAGCTCGAAGTAGCGCCACATCAGCTCATCGGAGATCGACATCAGTTTGCCGAACATCTCGCCCGGCGGCTCGTCGATACCAATGTAGTTGCCGAGCGATTTCGACATCTTCTGTACACCATCGAGGCCTTCGAGGATCGGCACCGTCAGGATCACCTGCGGTGGCTGGCCGTAGGACTCCTGGATCTGTCTGCCGACCAGCAGATTGAACTTCTGGTCGGTGCCACCGAGCTCGACGTCACAGCGCATCGCCACCGAGTCATAGCCCTGGGCCAACGGATAGAGAAACTCGTGAATGGCAATCGGCTGGCCAGACTTGAAACGCTTGCTGAAATCGTCGCGCTCAAGCATTCGCGCCACCGTGTGCCTGGCGGCAAGCTGGATCAGTCCGGCCGCGCCGAGTTCGCCGAGCCACTTGGAGTTGAAACAGATCTCAGTCTTGTCCGGGTCGAGGATCTTGAACACCTGCGCCTGGTAGGTGCGCGCGTTCTCCTGAATCTCCTCAGGCGTCATCGGTGGGCGGGTGGTGTTCTTACCGGTTGGGTCACCGATCAGACCGGTGAAATCACCGATCAGGAACATGACGTGGTGCCCCAGGTTCTGGAACTGGCGCATCTTGTTCAACAACACAGTATGGCCGAGATGCAGGTCAGGTGCGGTCGGGTCGAACCCGGCCTTGATCCGCAACGGGCGCCCCGTACCGAGACGCTCAAGCAACTCGCCTTCGGGCAGTATCTCGTGACTGCCGCGACGGATCTCGGCAAGCGCTTCGGCAGGCGTCAGCATGGGGCGGGATCCTCGTCTCGGTCGCGCAAAGGGAGCGGAAGAATAGCAGCCCGCCCCGTCTGGCGAAAATCGGGCCTGCCGCTCAAACCGGATTGTCTACCTCGATGTATTCGCTGGCGATACCGAAATATTCACCGAGATGGGCCGCGAGCGCCTGGACACCGAAGCGCTCGGTCGCGTGATGCCCGGCGGCAAAGTAATGGATGCCTGCCTCGCGAGCGACATGCACGGTTCGCTCCGACACCTCGCCACTGACGAAGGCATCCAGGCCCAGTGTGGCAGCCTCTTCGATGTAATCCTGCGCCGCCCCGGTGCACCATCCGATCCGGGCAACAGGATGATCACCCCCCGGAATCCACAGCGGTGCACGACCGAGGGCGGCGGCCAGCGCCGCCTCCACCTGGCTCGGCGGGGTCGGCGCGGCCAGGTGACCGCACAGCGCCAACGGCGGGTCGCCACCGAAGGCGCCATCGACCTGCCAACCGAGCTTCCGGCCCAGGCCGATGTTGTTACCCCACTCGGGGTGGGCATCGAGCGGCAGGTGGTAGGCGATCAGGCTCAGACCATGCTCCAGCAACAGCGCGATCCGCTCGCGCCTGATCCCCACCAGGCAGGGATCTTCACCCTTCCAGAAATAGCCGTGATGGACCAGCAGGGCATCCGCGTCGACGGCCAGCGCGGCCTCGATCAGTGCCTTGCTGGCCGAAACCCCGGCGACCAGCCGGCGCACCGGGCGCGTACCGGCGACCTGTAACCCGTTCGGGCAGTAGTCACGAAAGCGGCCTGCCTCGAGTACACGGTCGAGATAGTCAACCAGTTCCCGGGCCGTGAGCCCTGCTGAAGTTGTTTGCGGACACATCAATCCTCTCCCGGATCAGGACGCTGCCACTGCCATCGCACCTGCCGGGTAGAGTACACTGGTCGGATAGATTACGGTCCCGCACAGGAAGCGGACACTGCCCGTCTCAGGGGTTGAGGGGTTGGGGTATGCAGCTAGGGAAATCGCTGACCTTCGCCTTTCAGGTGATTACCGCCGGGCTCGCCCTGGCTTTCGTGATCATCATCCTGAAACCGGACCTGCTCTCCGGCCTGAACCCGGTAACGGCACCACCCACGACGATCAACAGGCCGCCGGCAGGCATACGACCGATCGCCCACTCTTATGCACCTGCCGTCGCGCGCTCGGCCCCGGCGGTGGTTAATATCAGCACGGCCAAGGTCGTCACCGAACGACCCAACCCGCTGCTCGAGGATCCCGTATTCCGCCGTTTCTTCGGCGAGGGCCTGAGCACCATGCCACGACAGCGCCTGGAGACCAGCCTCGGTTCCGGCGTCATCGTCGGTCCGCAGGGACATGTGTTGACCAACAACCATGTCATTGCCGAAGCCGACCAGATTGTTGTCCAGTTCGCCGATGGTCGCGTTGGCGAGGCAACCCTGGTCGGTGCCGATCCCGAATCCGATCTCGCGGTGCTCGAAGTCGATCTGCCCGACCTGCCGCAGATTGCCGTCGGCTCGTCCGATGCCCTGCAGGTTGGCGACATCGTGCTCGCCATCGGCAACCCCTTCGGCGTCGGCCAGACGGTAACCATGGGCATCGTCAGCGCCACCGGGCGCAGCCACCTCGGCATCAGTACCTTCGAGAATTTCATCCAGACCGATGCCGCGATCAATCCGGGCAACTCGGGTGGCGCTTTGGTCAACGCCGCCGGCGAGCTGGTCGGCATCAATACGGCCATCTTCTCGCGCTCCGGCGGCTCCCAGGGCATTGGCTTCGCGATCCCGGTCAGCCTCGCCAATGAAGTTCAGCAACAGATCGTTGATCATGGCCGGGTGGTCCGTGGCTGGCTCGGGATCGAAATCCAGGAGATCACTCCGGAACTGGCCGAGTCGTTCGGCCTCCAATCAACCAAGGGGTTCATCATCGCCGGCGTGCTGCCCAACGGCCCAGCGGCCCGGGCTGATATGCAGCCAGGCGATATCGTTACCGAGATAGCGGGCACCAGGATCGACGGCCCCAGCACGGCACTGGAGAAGATCGTGATGTTGACCCCGGGCGAACGCGTGGTTCTCAGCGGATGGCGCGAACAGGAGCCGACACAATGGACTGTCGAAATCGACGAACGACCGCAGAACGGACTGCATTAACACCAACGAGGATGGATCAATGACCGAGACCGTGGAACGACGTGCGCCCAGCGAGATGCCGGCAGTTGAGAAGCCGCCAACCTCGCAGTGGTCGCTGCTGACCAACCTGGCAGACTTGATCCACTCCGACCACCATTCAGTCGACTTCAGCGGCTCACGCGCCGACTATATCCATAACCGGGTGCGTGTTCTCGGCTTGATCTATGCCGCGCTGGTAATCCTGTGGATCCCGATCGATGCCCTGCTGGTGCCGTCCGGGATGCTGACCGCCCTCGCCATCACGCGTGCCGTCGCCTGCATGGCCTTCCTCGCGGTGGCACTGGTGCGCCACAACCCGCACCACCTGCCCCTGGCCCTGTTCCGCCTCAGCCTGCTGGTAGTGATCCCCTGCGTGTTCTTCTTCATTACCCAGTTGATCCTGGTCGACGGGGTATCGGAGTGGGCGGCGATGGGCTACGGCTTCTATCCCTATGTGATGATCGCGCAGCTGGCGATCTTCGCCCTGACCCTGCTCGAAGGGCTGGCGCTGGCCATACCGGTATTCCTCATCGTCCTGGCGACCGCGGCGATCAAGGGCACGTTTTTCACTGCCGACACCGTTGCCTGCGTCTGGCTTCTCGGCCTGCTGCTCTCATTGGCGCTGTGGGCCCAGATGTCGCAGTTGCAGATGCTGCTGCGCCTCTACCGTCAGGCGACACGCGACCCATTGACCGGGCTGTTCAACCGGCGCGCGCTGATGGGGCGCCTGGACGAGGAGATGGAACGCTCTGAGCGTTATAAACGCAAGCTGACCGTGCTGCTGTTCGACCTCGACAAATTCAAGCGCGTCAACGACACCCTTGGGCACCTCGCCGGCGATGCCGTGCTGCGCCACTTTGCCAAGGTGGTCGAGGCGGCACTGCGCCGCTCCGACCTGGTCGGGCGCTACGGCGGCGAGGAGTGCCTGGCGGTACTGCCCGAAACCACTCCCGAGCGCGGCTGCGAGGTCGCCGAACGCATCCGGGCCGATTGCCACGCGGCGCCAGCCATCACCTCTGACGGCATCGAAGTGCGGTTCACCACCAGCATCGGGGTTGCCACGCTGCTGCCCGGCGAAGACTCCGAGGGCCTGATCGGCAGATGTGATGACTCACTCTACAAGGCCAAGGAGACCGGCCGCGACCGCGTGGTGCTGGCCGACTGAGGTGCCAGCCGGCAAGGCAGGGTGGAGGATGAGCCCATGACCGACAAGGACGTCCTGCTTGGCGATCTCGACCGCCTGCGCTCGGTCAGCGAGAAACTGAGCCACATCCATGCCATCCTGCAGCGCCAGCTTCCGGCGCTGCAACGGATCACCGTCGCCGTCTACGACCACCACACCGACTTGCTGAAGACCTTCTGCTGTAGCGACCTGCGCAACAACCCGCTACGCAAGTATGCCGCGCCACTGGCCGACTCGCCCGCCCTGCAGGCACTTGTCGAAAGCGGCCAACCGCGGGTAATCGAGGATCTGAGAGCCTACGATTCGGGCCGCCCCGGCAGCAAGCCCCACATCGTCAGCGAAGGCTTCCGCTCAAGCTACACGATGCCGATGCATATGGACGGTCATTTCGCCGGCCTGCTCTTTTTCGATGCCACCGAGCCCCGGCATTTCACCCCTGCCGTGCTCGCCGCCATCGACCCGTTCGTGCACGTCATCGCACTTACGGTAGTCCGTGAACTGTCTGTCGGCCGAACGCTGATGGCCGCGATCAAGACCGCGCGCGCCTTTGCCGAGCAACGTGATGCCTCCACTGGTGCGCACCTCGACCGCATGTCGCGCTACGCCCGACTGATCGCACTCGACATGGCCGAATCCCACGATCTCAGCGATGAGACGATCGAGTTCATTTTCCTTTTCGCACCACTGCACGACATCGGCAAGATCGGCATCCCGGACCGGATTCTGTTGAAGCCTGGCAAGTTGGACCCTGAGGAGTTCGAGGCGATGAAGCAGCATGTCGACGTCGGCCGCATCATCGTCGAGCAGATGATCAATGATTTCGGCTTTGATGAGATAGGTAACGTCGCCTTTTTGCGCAACATCGTCCACCACCATCACGAGGCGTTCGACGGCAGCGGTTACCCTGACGGCCTGCGCGGTGAGGCGATCCCGGTCGAGGCGCGGATCATCGCCGTGGCCGATGTGTTCGACGCCCTGACCAGCCGCCGCCCCTACAAGGCGGCGCTGAGCAACGAGGCGTCGCTGGCGCAGATGGAGGAGCTCGCCAAGAGCAAGCTCGACCCGCGCTGCCTCGAGGCGTTGCGCCGCAACCCCGCTGAACTGACGCGGGTCCAGGCGCAGTTCGAGGAGAACCGGATCGGCTGAGCGCTTGGCAGGGTGTTAGGAAACCTTTGAGCAAATCATGAACTTGTATCTGGCGCCCAGAATGTCCAGCTTTTTCGTTACAAAGCTTCGCAATAGCTAGCTATTACGTGCGTTTTGCGCCTCAAATCTGAACATTCTGAAGCGCAATCTACTTCGTCAGACTTAATCAGAGGTTCCTTAGGCGTCGCTCGTCGCTACGCGACTCACCGTCAACTGCAGTTCCCCATCGACCCAGTCCGCGACCACGGTATCCCCGGCAGTGAACTCACCGGCGAGAATGCGCTGGGCCAGCGGATTCTCGAGCCTCCGCTGCAACGCCCGTTTCAACGGCCGCGCACCATAGACCGGGTCGTACCCGGCAGCAGCAAGCTGGTCTAGTGCCGTATCCGTCAACTTCAGTCGCAGGTCACGCTCCGCCAGACGCCGCCGCAGGTGATCGACCTGGATGTCGGCGATGGTACGGATCTGCTCGCGCGCCAGGGGATGGAACACCACGACCTCGTCGACGCGGTTGATGAACTCGGGCCGGAAGTGCTGGCCGACGATTTCCATCACCGCCGCCTTCATCTGCGCATAGTTCTCCTCGCCTGCCAGTTCCTGGACCAGCTGCGAACCAAGGTTGGAGGTCATGACGATGACGCAGTTGCGAAAATCGACTGTGCGGCCGTGACCGTCGGTCAGGCGACCGTCGTCGAGCACCTGCAGTAGCACGTTGAAAACGTCCGGGTGGGCCTTCTCGACCTCATCGAGCAGGATCACCGAGTAGGGTTTCCGCCGCACGGCCTCGGTCAGGTAGCCACCCTCCTCGTAGCCGACGTAGCCGGGCGGCGCACCAATCAGCCGGGCAACGGAGTGCTTCTCCATGAACTCCGACATGTCGATGCGGACCATCGCCTCCTCGGTATCGAACAGGAACTGGGCTAGCGCCTTGCATAGCTCGGTCTTGCCGACCCCGGTCGGACCGAGAAACAGGAACGAGCCGCTCGGGCGGTTGGGATCGGCGAGGCCGGCGCGTGAACGGCGGATGGCATCGGCGACGGCGGCCACCGCTTCGTCCTGACCGACCACGCGCCGGTGCAGCGCCTCCTCCATGCGCAGCAGCTTGTCACGCTCGCCTTCGAGCATTTTGCTGACCGGGATGCCGGTCCACTTCGAGACCACCTCGGCGATCTCCTCATCACTGACCCGGTTACGCAGCAGCTGGGTCTCGGACTGCTCCGGATCACTGGCCGCGGCGAGCCGCTTCTCCAGTTCCGGGATGCGCCCGTACTGAATCTCGGACATGCGCCCAAGGTCCTGGGCGCGGCGTGCCACCTCAAGTTCGAGACGTGCCCGCTCGAGTTCCTCCTTGACCTGGGTGGCGCCCTGCAGAATCGCTTTCTCCGCCTTCCACACCTCTTCGAGGTCGGAGTACTCCCGTTCAAGGCGCTCGATTTCTCCCTCAAGGTCATTGAGGCGCTTCTGCGATGCGGCATCGGACTCCTTGCGCAGCGCTTCGCGCTCGATCTTCAGTTGGATCAGCCGACGCTCGAGACGGTCCATGACATCCGGCTTCGAGTCCATCTCGATGCGGATACGGCTTCCTGCCTCGTCGATCAGGTCGATCGCCTTGTCGGGCAGGTTGCGATCGGTAATGTAACGCTGCGACAACACCGCCGCGGCGACAATCGCCGGGTCGGTGATATCGACACCATGGTGGACCTCGTAGCGCTCCTTGAGACCTCGCAGGATGGCGATCGTGTCCTCGACGTTCGGTTCGTCGACCAGCACCTTCTGGAAGCGGCGCTCGAGTGCGGCATCCTTCTCGACATACTTGCGATACTCGTCGAGGGTGGTTGCGCCAACACAGTGGAGTTCACCGCGTGCCAGCGCCGGCTTGAGCATGTTACCGGCGTCCATCGAACCCTCGGCCTTGCCAGCACCGACCATGGTGTGCATCTCGTCGATGAACAGGATGATGCGCCCCTCGTGTTTGGCAAGGTCGTTGAGTACCGCCTTGAGTCGCTCCTCGAACTCACCGCGGAACTTGGCGCCAGCGATCAGCGCGCCCATGTCGAGCGCCAGCAGGCGCTTCTCCTTGAGCCCCTCCGGCACCTCGCCATCGACGATACGCTGCGCCAGCCCCTCGACGATCGCCGTCTTGCCGACGCCAGGCTCACCGATCAGTACCGGGTTGTTCTTGGTTCGTCGCTGCAGCACCTGGATGGTGCGACGGATCTCGTCGTCGCGGCCGATTACCGGATCGAGCTTGCCCTGCTCGGCGCGCTCGGTCATGTCGATGGTGTAGCGTTGCAGTGCCTGGCGCTGGTCCTCGGCGTTCGCGTCATCAACTGCCTCGCCACCGCGCATGCGATCGACTGCCTGCTCGAGCAACTGACGGCTGGCACCGGCTTCGCGCAGTGCCTTGCCGATCTCACCCTTGTCCTCGCTGGCGGCCAGGATGAACAGTTCGCTGGAGATGAAACGGTCACCACGCTGCTGGGCCAGTTTGTCGGTGACGTTGAGCAGGCGCGACAGCGGGTTGGAGACCATGACATCGCCGGCCGTACCCTCGACCTGTGGCTGGCGGTCGAGTTGTTCACCAAGCTGGGTACGCAGTTGGGCGACGTTGACCCCGGCCTGTACCAACAATGGCCGCACGCTGCCGCCTTCCTGGTCGAGCAGCGCCATCAGCAGGTGCACCGGCTCGATGAACTGGTGGTCGCGACCGACGGCCAGGCTCTGGGCGTCACTCAGGGCCAACTGGACTGTGCTGGTCAGCCGGTCCATGCGCATCGTGATTGTCTCTAAATTGCCTTCAACTGCCGCTTAAATGCGGTCTCGAGGCCACTTTTTCAAGCGCGACCCGCGGCCACCATGCCGCGCCGCTCATCGATTCCGCGCAGCAGCAGCAGGCCGATAGCGAAGAAAGCGAGGGTCGACAGCAACGCCGTGCGGTGGTCGCCGCCGGTAACGAAACTGAGGAGGCCGTAGCCAAGCGGACCGATAATCGCGGCCAATTTGACCGCGACTCCCCAGAGGCCAAAGAACTCGGCGGTTCGTCCTGCAGGTGAAAAACGGCCGACAAGCGCACGTCCGGCCGACTGGCTCGCCCCCATGGCGATTCCGATCAGGTTGGCGGCAACCCAGAACTGCGCCTGCCCCTCGGCCGCCCAGGCCAGGCCACCGGCGACCAGCCACAGCACCAACGCCAACGCCAGGGCAGGCACCGAGCCGATGCGGTCCTGCAGATGGCCAAAGGCGAGGGCACCGGCCGCCGCCGTGATGTTGACGACCAGAATCAGCCACAGGCTCTCGACGGTACCGAAACCCATCACCTGCTGTGCGTAGACCGTCGCCAGCACCACCACGGTCTGGATGCCAGCGTGGTAGACCGCCAGCGTCACCAGAAAACGGCGCAGGTCGGGGAAAAGGTGTGCCTGGCGCCAAGTGAGGGCGAGCCGCTGCCAGCCGGCCGTGAAGGCTACCCCGGAAGGCTCTGCCGGCGGTGACCGGTCACGCAGCCAAAAAAGTGTCGGCAAGGCCGCCAGTGCGAAGGCCACGGCCACAATCAACAGTGTTCCAGGCACCGCGGCCGTGGTCTCTATACCTTGTCCTTCGGCCACCTTCAGCCAGACCAGGCACAGCCCGAGTACCAACAGCCCGCCGACATAGCCGAGCGACCAGCCGCGGGCTGACAGCCTGCCGAGTGCTTCGGGTGGTGCCAGTTCGGGCAGGAACGCCGAGATCAGGTTCTCGCCGCTGGCGAACATGACGTAGGAGCCAACCAGTAGCACCACGCCGAGCACCACGTCCCCCGGCCCAACTGCCGCAAGGCCCGCGGTCAATACAACGCAACCTAGCGTGGTGATAACCAGAAACGTTTTTTTCATCGCACGCGCATCGGCAACCGCCCCGATCAGAGGTCCGCTGAACAGCACGATGGCGTTGGCGAATGCGATAGCGCCAGTCCACAGCAACGTAGCCCCACCCGGGCCGTAAGCCGCGGCGACGACGGCCACAAAATAGGCGTTGAAAACCGCAGTGAGGACGACGGTGGCGTAGCCGGAATTGGCGAAGTCGTAGAACGCCCAGGCCCAGAGTTCGCGCCGTGGCGCCCAGCCCGGTGCGTTCCCGAGGTTCATTTCATCCCGGTGGCGCTTGGTAGATCTTGCGCCGGAACAGGTCATTGCGCCGGCTCACCAGCCGATCGAGAAACAGGAAACCGTCGAGGTGGTCGATCTCGTGTTGCACGGCACGCGCCTCGAAGCCGTGCATTTCGAACTCCCGGACGAGGCCCTGCTCGTCGAGGGCGTGCAGGGTGATGCGCTCGGCACGGATTACATTACCGGTGTAATCAGGCACCGACATGCATCCTTCACGACCAATCACCATGCCATCCCACTCGGTGATCTCCGGGTTGACCAGCACCTGGCGGCCATGGCTGCTCGACTTCTTGCGTGGTGGTACATCGACGATGACCACACGGACAAAGTGGCCCACCTGAGGTGCTGCGATGCCGACCCCACCAGGGCCGGCGCGCATGGTCTCCTCGATGTCGGCGATCAAGGCCCGCAGGGCGTTGTCGACCGCAGCGATCGGTTCCGAGACCTGTTTGAGACGTGGGTCCGGGTAGGCAAGAATCTCGAGTAAGGCCATACGTCAGCCGATCAGCGTCTCGATCGGCTCGACACGGATGTCGATACCCGTGTCGGCGAGTCCGGCCAGGGCCGTGCGCAGCCGCTCCAATCCCTCGCCAACGGTGCCCTCGATATGCATAACGTAGATCGGCGCCTGCTCGCTGCCGCCGACGTCCGACTCCAGGTCGAGAATGTTGAGCCCGGCCTCGGCCAGCAGCCCGGTCACCTGGGCAACGATACCGGCACGGTCGGCACCGAAGACGGTCACGCGTACGTCCGGCACCAGGTGATCGTGCAGATGGCCCTCGATGCGGTCCACGTGAAGACGCAAACCGAGTGGGCCGGTAACCGGCACCAGGATGGCCTCGACTTCGCTGGCATCACCGTCGTGGCCGACCATCAGCATGATGGTGAAGTTGCCACCGAGACGCATCATCGACGCCTCACCGAGGTGGCAACCATGCTCGAACAGGGCGGCACTGACCCGGGCAACGATGCCCGGGCGATCATTGCCGATCACCGTGACCATGGTCCACTGCATCGCATCTCTCCCAGGATTGCCAACCCACCAGCGTGGGCTCGGAGGGCGATGATACCGGAACCGTCAGCCGACGTCGGCCAACCAAACCAGGCTCGCCATGCGTCCGCTGATGCCGTCACGGCGATAGGAGTAGAAACGGTCGGCCGCGCTGGCGGTGCACAGGCCGCCGCCATGGACTGCGGTGACGCCCAAGTGCGTGAGACGATACCGCGCCAGGGCGTAGAGATCCGCCTGCCAGTGACCGGCACGGGTCGGTGTGAAAGCGCGTGCACAGGCCGTATCAACACCGACGAAAACATCACGTACCGTGGCATCGACCTCGTAGGCCGCCGGCCCGATCGCCGGCCCCAGCCAGACGAGAACATTCCCCGGTGGCACGCCGAGTGCGGCGACCGTGGCCTCGAGGACCCCGGCGGCGAGCCCACGCCAACCGGCGTGCGCCGCCGCGACGACCGTGCCCTCACGGTCACAAAACAGCACCGGCAGGCAGTCGGCCGTCAGCACGGCGCAGACCGGCCCCTGGCGATCACAACTGGCGGCATCGGCCTCGATGTCAGGATGCCAGCTTGCCGCGTTCGTCACCCTGGTACCGTGCACCTGCCGCAGCCAGAGGACCGGTCCCGCACCATTGAGTGCGGTGGCCAACAGGTCGCGATTGGCGGCGACCGCCGCCGGGTTGTCACCAACATAGTCACCCAGATTGCAGCCGGCATGGGGGCCGGTGCTAGCACCATAGGCCCGGGTGGTGACCAGGGCGCGCACCCTGGCTGGCGCCGGCCAGTCGGGCACGATCCACTCCGCTGGCTCAAGCACCGTCATCCGCCATCGCGGCATCGTCCCGCAGCGCCTGCAGCAGTTCGGCGAAGTCGGTCGGCAACGGCGCCTCCCAGGCCATCGGCGCGCCGCTGCGCGGGTGCGCCAATGTCAGACGCACCGCATGCAGGGCCTGGCGCGGGAAGGCCTGCAGCAGCGAACGCAGTGCCGGTGAGGCGCCGCGCGGCACGCGCGCCCGGCCACCGTAGACCGGGTCACCGACCAGCGGGTGGTGGACATGGGCCAGGTGGACGCGGATCTGGTGGGTCCGCCCGGTCTCGAGACGGACATCGAGCAGCGCGCTGGCGCGGAAGCGTTCCACGACCCGGTAGTGGGTCACGGCATGGCGACCGCCGGTCACGACCGCCATACGCTTGCGCTCAACCGGGTGGCGACCGATCGGGGCGTCGACCGTCGAGCCACCGGTCGGGACGCCATGGACCACGGCCAGGTATTCACGCCGGACATCGCGCTGCGCCAGAGCCGCAACCAAGGCTTGGTGCGCCTGCAACGTACGGGCTACCACCAGCAACCCGCTGGTCTCCTTGTCGAGTCGGTGGACGATGCCGGCCCGGGGCAGCGTAGCGAGTTCCGGGGCCAGGTGCAGCAAGCCATTGGCCAGGGTGCCACTCCAGTTGCCCGCGCCCGGGTGAGTCACCAGGCCAGCCGGTTTGTTGATCACCAGCAGGTCCGGATCTTCGTACACTACCGGTAGTGAAATCGGTTCGGCCAGCCAGCGTGTGTCAGGCTCGATGACCGCGTCGACGGCGACCTCTTCGCCTCCCGTGACAGGATCACGCGGGCGGCGGCAGTGACCGTCGATGCGCACCTGTCCAGCCCGAATCCATGCCTGCAGTCGGCTGCGTGAAAAGTCAGGAAACAGCTCAGCAAGCACTTGATCGAGGCGCCGTCCGGCAGCCTCCGGAGGAACCGTAGCACGCAGGTGAAACGTCCCGTCCGCGTCGTCGTTCACCGCGACCACCGCCGTTTCACCCCAAGGGGATTGCGGTATACTCGGCCCCCGCAACCTGCTACCAATCCAGACATTCGGACGATCCTATCATGCGTCTTTACCGGCTGATTCCGACGCTGCTGCTGCTGTTCATTCTGGCCGGCTGCGGGCTGCTGCCTGATCAAGAAGACGAAACCAGGGACTGGACCGCATCGCAGCTCTATAACGAAGCCAAAGAAAACCTCGACGAAGAGGACTACGAGCAGGCGATCAAGCTCTACGAGTCGTTGCAGGCGCGTTACCCGTTCGGCCGCTATGCCCAACAGGCGCAGATCGAGGTTGCCTACGCCTACTACCGCTATGACGAACCGGAACAGGCCATCGCCGCCGCCGATCGCTTCATCAAGCTGCATCCGAAACACCCGAACGTCGACTACGTCTACTACCTGAAGGGCCTCGCCGACTTCCACCGCGGCAGCGGCATCCTGGAGCGTTTCATTCCGAGCAAGAGCTCGGAACGGGACCCGGGTTCAGCAAGCCGTTCGTTCTACCACTTCGAGGAGCTGGTACAGAAG
>QNFN01000013.1 GCA_003645555.1 Gammaproteobacteria bacterium
CTGTGGCGCCGACGCCATCGCCCACTACGACCAGAAGGTGTCGTGCTGCGGCGGTGCGCTGATGTTCTCGGAGCCGGAAAAGTGCCAGCCGCTGGGCAAGGACATCGTCGAGGCTGCCTACGACAACGGTGCCGACATGATCGCCACGCCGTGCCCGGTCTGCCAGATGAATGTCGAAGTCTACCAGGGACAGATCAACAAGAAGTTCGGCACCAAGTTCAACATGCCGGTCGTCTACTACTCGCAGCTGCTGTCGGTCGCGTTCGGCAAGAACAGCAAACAGTCAGGTCTCGATGGCCAGGTGATCAAGGCCACCGACCTCGAGAAGCGCGTCAAGGGATAGGAATTTGCTTTCAGCGCGCGCCGACAACGCCGCCTTCGAGAAGCCGTTCAGCCGCGCCGACACACGCCTGACATCACCGCAGTTACCCGTTCCCACCACTGCCCCGTCTCCCATCGCGTCAAATTCAGCTCTGGATCAAGAGGATTGACCATCTCCAGGTGGATTTCAAGCGCTGGCCCACGTACCGGCGCAGCCTACCCCCACCCAGGCAACCGTCGGATCAGGCAATACCCGGCACGGGATGGTAGGTCAGCGGGATCTGGCTCTGCGTAGGCCACTCCCCCTCCTCTGGCGGCGCCCGCAACGGCGGTGTCGGCTCCCACATCCCGACATGGCGCAGGATCCACTCGATCACCGGAGCCTGCTCGATCACTGCGAGGAAGCGCATCTCCTCTCCACAGTGCGGGCAGCTCAGTGGCTCTACTTCGCAGACTTTGCGCAGCAGCCGTGCCCACCTGCTGCACACCGACCGGCTCAGCTCTGCGTCCACCGCCTCTGAGAACCCTGCTCTGTCGGGCGCCGACGATAACTCGACCGTCTCTTGCCCATCCGCCGGCAACTTCCTCTCCCCACGACTGCGGTTGCTGTACCAGCCGTAGTAGCGCACCAGATGCTCCCCACGATCCGTCACATGCTGAGGAACCAGCACCCGTATACTTGGCAGACTAACCAGAACGAGGAATCAAATGGATATCTTTGCATTAGCGGTATTGGTGTTGGCTGTGGTGATTGTGGTGTTGGGCGCCAAACGGGTTCCCCAGGGTTCGGAGTACACGGTTGAGCGATTTGGCCGTTACACCAAGACCTTGCGGCCGGGGTTGAATCTCATCGTGCCGGTGATGGATGTCATCGGCGCCAAGCTCAACATGATGGAGCAGGTGCTGGATGTGCCCTCGCAGGAGGTGATCACCAAAGACAACGCCATGATTAAGGTCGACGGCGTGGTCTTTTACCAGATATTGGATGCGGCCAAGGCGGCCTACGAGGTGAATAACCTGGTCAATGCCATCCTTAATCTGACCATGACCAATATCCGCACCGTGATGGGCTCCATGGATCTGGATCAATTGCTTTCCCAGCGAGACTCCATCAATGCCCGGTTACTGAGTGTGGTGGATGATGCCACCACCCCCTGGGGCATCAAGGTGACCCGAATCGAGATCAAGGACATTTCGCCCCCCAAGGATCTGGTGGAATCCATGGCCCGGCAGATGAAGGCCGAACGAGAGAAACGGGCGCTGATCCTTGAGGCCGAGGGTACCCGGCAGGCCGAGATTCTCAAGGCCGAGGGTGAGAAACAGGCGGTGATCCTCGAGGCGGAGGGCGACAGGGAGGCGGCATTCCGTGAGGCCGAAGGCCGTGAGCGATTGGCCGAGGCCGAGGCCAAGGCGACGCTGGTGGTGTCCCAGGCCATCGCCGAGGGGGATGTCAAGGCGCTGAACTATTTTATAGCGCAAAAATACACGGAGGCATTGAAGGATATCGCCTCGGCACCGAACCAGAAACTGATCATGATGCCACTGGAGGCCTCGAGTCTCATCGGCTCAATCGCTGGTATTGCCGAGATTGCCAAGGAGGCCATTGGCAACCGATCCCAGGGTGGTGAATGATGGAGTTTTTACAGCACGCTACCCATTGGCACTGGTGGGTTCTGGCTGTTTTTCTTATCATTCTTGAGGTATTTTCTCCGGCCGCCTTTTTCCTCTGGATGGGAGTGGCGGCCGGCGTGACCGGCTTTGCCGTGTTGGCCCAGCCCGAGCTGGGATGGGAGTACCAACTCCTGATCTTTGCCTTGTTCAGCGTGGTGAGTATCGTGTCATGGCGACGCTATCTGGTGCGTCATCCGATCCAGACCGACCAGCCCAGCCTGAACCGGCGCGGTGAACAGTATGTCGACCGGCTGTTTACGCTGGAGGAGCCGATTGTCAACGGACAAGGCCGGATCAAGGTGGATGACAGCACCTGGAAGATCAGTGGTACTGATTGTGCGCAGGGCGCCAAAGTGAGGGTGGTTGGTGTGGATGGTGTGATATTGCTGGTTGAGACCCTCGAGTAACTGGCAACTCGCTTCCTTCTCTCTTAACGATTGTTTTTTGCTGTTGATTTCCGAATTATAAGCATCCCATTTCCGTTACCCTCAATTACGGAACAACACTGCAGCATCGGCAGAATGAGATGATCATCCACTGCTCGCGCGAGCTGGCACGGCCACCTGTTCACCGTCAACCGCCGTCAGTGTGTAATGTTCTGCCACGATGCCAGTCGCTATTGCCTGTTCCTTCCAGGCCTGCGCAAGCCTCAGTTTGCGGAACTCGGTGAGCGCTGGTTCCGTTCGCTCTACCTGGCGTCGCTCGCGGCACTCGGCAGCAGCGACGCCCTGGTCGGGAGGGCCGGGCTCGCCCTCGGCCCGATCCGTTTCGATACGGCGACCGACCGCTCAGTGCAGGGCTCGCTGAACATCGCCCGGCAGGATCTCAACGCCAAAGTGATGCGGGTGGCCAACGTCATGGAACTCGACCCGGTCGCGATCGCCTGCCGGCTGAACCACCGACCCGCGACCGTTTACGGCAAGCTGGTGTGGCCAGATCGAGCCATGCTGGAGGCCATTGCGAGCCTGGCCTGACCGGGGTGCATGTTCAGAATTTCGATGGGCAGGGCCTCGTCTTCGACCAGGTGCCTCTGCGTCATCAACAGGACCGGCAAGGTGCAATGCCTGCCGGACAGGCAATCACACCCTGGGCCATCGAAAAGTCATATGCAGTATGCAAATAGCATATTGCCTCTGTACGCACTTCCATTGTATGCTATATGCGTACTGCATACAATGAAGCGAGACGCCGGTGACTTCAGTCGCGATGAAAAGAGCGAGCAGCCGCCAGTGGGTGCTCAAGCCGCAGGACCTGGCCGTGGCACTGAAACTGGTGGCCCTGGATCGCCAGTGGCTGCCCTATGCCGTGCTGGGTAAGGTGATGAGGCTGTCGCGCTTCGAGGCGCATGCCGCGGTGCAGCGGCTGATGGCGGCCCGGCTGGTGGTGGTGATCGAGGGCAAGCCGCGACCGGTGCGCGCGGCATTGCGGTCGTTCCTGGTGTATGGCGCCCCGTACGTCTACCCGGCCGTGCGCGGCGAGATCACCATCGGTTTCCCGACCGCCCACGGAGTGGCGCCGCTCAAAGAATTGCTCATGGCCTCGGCCGAACCGCCGCCGGTCTGGCCCCATCCGGAGGGCATCGCGCGCGGGCCGGGGCTGTTGCCGCTGTATGCCAACCTGCCCCTCGCGGCACGCGACGATCCGGTGCTCTACGAGTTGTTGGCGCTGTTTGACGCGCTGCGTTCCGGGCAGTCCCGAGAGCGGGAGATCTCCCGCAATATGCTGGAGGAACGGTTGCAATGAGTGGGCAGCCGGTCCTGGACGATCCCAACCTGGCGATCTTGACCCTGATCGCCGAGGCGCTCGGAGAACTCCGCGAGTCACTGGTCTTCGTCGGAGGTTGCGCGACGGGGTTGCTGGTGACCGCGCCGCGCGCCCAGGCGATTCGTGCGACCACGGACGTGGACGTGGTGGCGCATGCGGTTTCCGCCTCCGACTACCACGCGCTGGAGAGAGCGGTCGCTGAGCGTGGTTTCAAGCACGACCTCTCGCCCGAGGCACCGATCTGCAGGTGGGTCCTGGACGGCGTGGCACTGGACCTGATGCCCAGCCAGCCGGGGATTCTCGGGTTTCACAACCGCTGGTACCCGCAGGCCGTAGCGACAGCGATAAGGAAGGCATTGCCGAACGGCCTGGAGATCCGCCTGATCGCGGCGCCGGTTTTCGTGGCGACTAAGTTCGAGGCCTTTCACGGACGTGGCAAGAGCGATTACCTCGCCGGTCATGACCTCGAAGACATCGTTAGCGTAATCGACGGACGACCTGAACTGGCCGGCGAATTCGCCGAGACCGACGACGATCTTCGCAACTACGTCGCTGCCGAGTGCGGTTCGCTGGTTGAAAACCAGGAATTCCTGACGTCGCTACCGGGGCATCTTCCGGGTGATGCCGCAAGCCAGGCCCGGCTTCCGGAACTGATCCGCCGTATACAAGTGATCGCCGGGCAGTGATGCACCCTGATCAGAAATCTCCAAGCCTTTGTTCGAGGGTGCCGGAACCTTTGCGTCAGCTTCCCGAGCAGCGGCCCGTCGGTGCATGCCTGCTGCGGTCATGGAGGCATAGGCATTTCCTGACACCACCCTCGGTCCATCGGCAACTGAATACACTATTTTGTAGGTCGATGAGAGGGACCCACAGAAGAGACCTTCGAGCCTTGTGGGTCGGGATTCAGTCCGACATCGATCAAGTGCATAGGCGGAAGCCAGTCTGTCGAGACCCAGACTGCAAATCGTCAGAACACGTTGCTTGCTCTGCTCACCCCTTGAAGATGACTTTCCCTCCGGCGCTTCCCTTCCCGGCGCACCCGGTCAAGAATCGACCCGTATTCTTTCGCTCTTCGGGTCATAGAATGGCCTGAGAGAGGCCGTCGCCGGATAGCGCTGGCAGGCGATTTCAATTTCGTACGTTCCGGCCGATATGTACCCGGCGTCAATCCTTTCGTCGTCGGTCACGTAGCCCATGCCGATCGGTCGCCCGAGGGTATGGCCGTGCATGCCGGAAGTGAGGAAACCCGCCAACCGGCCATTTCGCCAAATGGGTTCGTTGTGGAAAAGCTGCGGGGCGTCAGCGTCGAGGGCAAATTGGACCAGGCGCTTATTGACCCCTTCCTCCTTCTGCCGCAGCAGCGCCTCGCGGCCGATGAAGCCGGCCCCCTTGTCCCAGGCGACGGCGAAGCCGAGCCCGGCCTCCAGGGGCGTATCTTCGTCGGTGATGTCATGACCCCAGTGACGGTACGCCTTCTCCAGGCGCAGGGAGTTCATGGAATGGTAGCCGGCATGAACGATGTCCGGCTGTTCGTCGAGGATGGTGTCGTAGACCTGGACCGCGAATTCGGTGGGAATATAGAGTTCCCAGCCCAGTTCGCCGACGTAGGTGATCCGGGTTGCCCGGACCCGGGCGTAGCCGAGGTCCACTTCGCGCGAGGTCGCGAACGGGAAGGCCGCGTTGGACAGGTCTTCCCCGGTCAGGCGCCGGAGCAGGTCCCGTGACCGGGGCCCCATGATCCCCAACACCGCATAACCGGAGGTGACGTCGGTGAGGGTGGCGAAGGCGTCATCGGGAATATGCCGCTCGAGCCAGCTGAAATCCCGAGTCTGGGTGACCGGGGCAGTGACGATCAGGTACTTGTCGGCGGCCAGCCGGGTCACGGTGAGATCGGCCTCGATGCCGCCGCGCTCATTCAGCCACTGCGTATAGACAACCTTGCCGACGGGAACAGCCACGTCGTTGGCGCAGACCCGGTTCAGGACCTTTTCCGCGTCGCGGCCCTGGAGCAGGAACTTGGCGAAAGAGCTCTGATCGAACAGGGCCACCGTCTCGCGCACGGCCCGGTGTTCGAACGCCGACGGCTCGAACCAGTTCTGGCGGTCGTAGGAATATTCGTAGCGCGGTTCGACACCTTCCGGCGCGTACCAGTTGGCCCGTTCCCAGCCGGCCAGTTCGCCAAAGCAGGCGCCGTGGGCGGCAAGCCGATCGTGCAGAGGCGAAGTTCGTGCCCCCCTGGCCGATTCGAACTGGCGGAAGGGCCAGTGCATGGCGTAGAGCAACCCCAACCCTTCCACCGTGCGGTCGCGGAGATAATTGCGGTTGCCCTGAAATGGCATCGCGCGGCGAATGTCCACGTCCCAGAGATCCATGGGCGGGTGGCCGTCGACCATCCAGTCTGCCAGCACCTTGCCGGCCCCGCCCGCCGACTGGATTCCGATCGAGTTGAATCCGGCGGCGACGAAGAAATTCTTCAGCTCCGGCGCCTCGCCCAGGTGGTAGCGGTCGTCCGGCGTGAAGCTTTCGGGGCCGTTGAAAAATAGCTGGATTCCTACCTCTCCCAAGGCTGGCAAGCGTTTCAGGGCGTTTTCGAGGATTGGTTCGAAATGCTCCCAGTCGTCCGGCAACTGGTCGAATGAAAAGTCTTCGGGAATACCTCCCATACCCCACGGCTTGGCCACCGGCTCGAAGGCGCCGAGCAGAAGTTTTCCAGCATCCTCTTTGTAATAGGCGCAACCGTCCGGGTCCCGCAGAACGGGCAAGTCCCGGGTCATGCCGTCCATGGCTTCGGTTACGATGTAAAAGTGCTCGGCAGCGTGCAGGGGGATATTGACCCCCGTCTCGCGCCCCAACTGGTGAGCCCACATACCCCCGCAGTTGACTACGTATTCAGCCTTGATTTCCCCCTGTTCAGTAGAAACACCAGTAGCACAGCCATCTTTTTGCAAGATACCGGTGACTGTGACTCCCTCGAATATCGAGGCGCCGCCCATTTTTGCGCCCTTGGCCAGTGCCTGGGTGGTGTCGATGGGGTTGGTCTGGCCATCTTTGGGGAGGTAGACCGCGCCGGCCAGGTCGCCGGTATTGATCATCGGCCACATTCGCCCCGCTTCCGAAGGCGACACGACCTCCACCTCGAGACCGAAACACTGGGCCATGGACGCGCCCCGTTTGAGTTCCTCGAAACGCGCCTTGCCAGGGGCGATGCTCAGCGAACCCCGTTGCATGAATCCCGTGGCCTGCCCTGTTTCAGCCTCCAGGGTTTCGTATAGCCCGGTAGTGTATTGAGCGAGGCGGGTCAGGTTATGCGTGGCACGTAGCTGCCCGACCAACCCGGCGGCATGCCAGGTGGTGCCGCAGGTGAGCTGCCTGCGCTCGAGAAGCACCACATCCTTCCAGCCGCGTTTGGTCAGGTGATAGGCGACGCTGCAACCGATGATGCCGCCGCCGACAATGACCACTTGAGCCTGGGTGGGTAACGTTTTGGCCAATGCTCTCTCCTGTTGGTCTTCTTGTGACGGCGTAAGCTTCAGTCACTCTCAATACGGACTGCAGCCGTAGCGAGTGTTCACCAGTCCCGCGGTGCTGGCCCGTCATTTGGGAAATGGTGGAAAACCACGGATTCCGTAACCGAAATTACCATGGGCAGACATTCATGGCAGGAATCTGATCTGAAAAACAAAAACCTTCCGCGAGGAGGGCTTTTGTTTGTCGGAACATCGCTTGTCGGACTGAAGTCCGACCCACAGTCGACAGGCGAGTTCTTCGTGGGTCGGGCTTCAGCCCGACAATGACAGGGTGTTCCCTACAGCGTGATCACCTGGTCAGGCATGTTGCCCGACAGCCCCTTGTAGAGGTTCGGGAGCAGCCGATGGTCGCGCCCTCGACCAGCTTGCCGTCGATCTCGCGCTCGTAGCAGCACTGGTCGCTGCCCATCAGCATAATGCCCTTGCGCCTGGCCACCGCGGCCAGCCGCTCGCCGAGCGGGTCGCCTTCACCTCGACGGGGGTCAGAGTAAGCTTACTCTGACCCCTTTCCCTACTGACTCACTCCGCGCCCAGATGGCGGCGAGCCTCCTGCCGACTTTCGAAAACCTGTGATGAGACATGACGCTGGGCCAGCGCCCGGCCGAGCTTGAGTCGCATGAAACCGCTGGTGGTGTAGCGCGACACCTTCAGGTAGTACTTCTGCTCGACGTAGCGAACTGCATCGAGGTAAGTGTCGGACACCTCGTCGGCGACCTCGAAACGGTCGTAGTTGACGATCGAGTTGACCCGCTTGCCGAGTGGGTCGAGCAGGGCTGCGACCGCTGCCAGAATGCGCTCGATGTCGGTCTTGTCGCGCACCCGCATACCGGCGAAGTTCATGAACACGGTGTTGGACTCGGCATCGTAGCTGAGCCGGTCCTCGACATGGATGTCGAGCATCCGCTCGCGCAGGCCCAGCGGTTCCTCCCGGAACAGCCCCGCCTCCATGGTCGACGGGTTATCGACCCTGGGCGTGAAGGGCAGATGGGCGAGAATATCCCGGTCGATGTCGACTCCGGGTGCAACCTCGATCAGTTCGAGACCGTCGCCACCGAGGCGGAAGACACAACGCTCGGTGACGTAGTAGACCTCCTTGTCCGCCTCGATCGCCTGGCGGCCGCTGAAGGTGATCTGGCCGACCTTGTCGACAAACTTGGGAAAGCGCCCTTCCTGGTTGATCGTAATGCCGTCGTCGCCGACCGCCACGTCGAGCCCGCCGGCCGAGAAGGTGCCGACGAACACCACCTTCTTGCTGTTCTGGGCGATGTTGATGAAGCCGCCGCAACCCGAGATACGCTTGCCGAAGCGGCTGGCGTTGATGTTGCCGTCACCATCGCACTCGGCAAACCCGAGGCAGGCCACGTCGAGACCGCCGCCGTCGATGAAATCGAACTGGTAGGGATGGTCGATAATGGCGCTGAAATTGACCGCGGCACCGAAATCGAGACCGCCCAGTGGCACGCCACCGATCACGCCGGGGTCGACAGTCAGCGTAATCAGATCATGGATGCGCTCCTCGTTGGCGACCACACCGATGGCATCCGGCAGACCGACACCGAGGTTGACGACACTGTTCGGCAACAGCTCGACCGCGGCACGCCGGGCGATCACCTTCTTTTCGTCCAGCGGCAGCCGCGTCAGGGTCTCCAGCGGCGCCCGCAGTTCGCCCGATAGCGCCGGGTTGTAGTTGGTGCCATAGGTCTGCAGGTGGTTTTCAGCCTCGGCAATAACAATGGCGTCGACCGCGATGCCCGGCACCCGCACCCGACGGGCATCGAGCGAGCCGCTCTCGGCGACCCGTTCCACCTGGCAGATGACGATGCCGCCCGAGTTGCGTACCGCCAACGCCAGCGCCAGGTTCTCGAGTCGCAACGACTCCTTCTCCATGGTCACGTTGCCGTCGGGATCGGCGGTGGTGCCGCGAATGAACGCGACATCGATCGGGAAGGCACGGAAGAAAAGCGTCTCCTGCCCGTCGAGCTCGACCAGTTCGACCAGTTCCTCTTGGGCCGCGTCATTCAGCCGGCCGCCCTCGAGGCGGGGATCGACAAAGGTGCCGAGACCAACCCGTGACAGGGTCCCCGGTTTGCCGGCGGCGATGTCGCGGTAGAGGTGGGTGATGATCCCCTCGGGGAAGTTGTAGGCCTCGATGCGGTTGGCGACTGCCAGTTTTTCGATCTCCGGGATCAGGCCGTAGTGGCCACCGATCACCCGTTTCAGCAACCCCTCGTGGCCGAGGTGGTTGAGTCCGCGCGACTTGCCGTCACCCTGTCCACCGGCGTAGACCAGCGTCAGGTCGCGTGGTGCACCCGTGTCGACAAAACGCTGCTCGAGAGTGATGAAGAGCTGGTCCGGGGTGCCGTTACCGCCGTAGCCTGACGAAGCGACAGTGTCGCCATCCTGGATCAGGGCGATGGCATCCTCGGCCGAGATGATCTTCCGAAACGACATGGCCGCCTCCCACTGGTGGGCGACGTGCCATGCAACCTCCTGTCGCCGAGACGCACGGCCCGGACTTGTACCCGTCCCCGGAAACCGGGACAGGGTCGTTCTTCAGCCGCCGAAAAGCTTCTTCAGATTGTCGAAGCCCGCGCTGTAGATGTCGCGGATGACCCGGGTCGCATCGGCCTCGGGGGCACCGCTGGCAACGAAGTCGCTGCTCCACTCGACGGTGCAACCACCCTGCTCGTCCTCGACGACGTGAATCTCGGCCACGTAGTTCGCCACCGGTAGCGGGCTCGACTCGATGGAGTAGCGGTAGGAGTGTTCCTGGTCATCGAGCCGCTCCAGCCGCTCGACGATTTCGCCGCCGCCGGCCAGCGACAGGCGGCGCACTTTGCCTCCGTCCTCGAGATCGCTGCTCTGGATTGCCGGGTGCCAATCCTGGAGCGCATTGAACTGGCCGACCATGCCCCAGACATCTTCGACGGACATAGGCAGGTGGGTAGACATCGCGACCTTGGCCATGACTCTCTCCTCGGGTTGCGGGATTGTTCACGACTGACGGCCAGTCACAGTCAAATCCAGAGGGTTACGGTCAAGGATAGTCAAGGGCGGCAGGCCGCGCTCGTCACAACGTCAGTTCGCCCGATCCAGAAGCGAGTGCTCGACACCACGGTAGACAAATGCCAGGACGACTACTGCGATCGCCGAGCCCTGCAACATCCAGAAGCCGCTCTGCCAGTCGGCGGTCATGGTGACCAACCACGCCACGGCCGGCGGCCCGATCATCTGGCCGACGTTGGAACCCTGGATCAGCAGGCCGTTGGTGGTCGCGATCTGTGCACGCGACGGGGCCACCACCGGCGCACCCGACAGCACCGCGGCCGGCAGCATGCCCCCGCAGCAGGAGAAGGCGAGGCAGGCGAGGTAGCGCAGGGTGTCGGGTACCGCCGTACTGAAGATGATCGTCATGCAGGCAATCATGCCCAGGCCACTCAGGGCGAGCAGCTTCCAGCGCGCCATGTGCCGGTGCAACAACCAGCCGCCAAACAGGTTGCCGGGCACGTTGCAGGCGACCACCAGCGCCGTCAGCACCGAGGCGGTGCCGATGGTCAACTCGCGCTGTTCGGTCAGGAAGGTCGGCAGCCAGACCATCAGCGACACCCACTGCACGGTGTAGCAACCGAAGGCGACGGCCAGCAGCCAGGGCCCCGGTCGCGACACCGTCAGGGTGATGTTGCGCAGCAGCGAGGCGCCGTCGGCGCGGTGGTGACCGGGCGGGTCAGGCGGCATGTAGCGTAACAGCAGCCCCCCCCAGAGCAGGGCCATCCCGGCGGCACCAACCCAGACACCGCGCCAGCCGAGCCCAGCGAGCAGCAATGGCGCCACCACCATGGCCATGGCACTGCCCGCCGGCATGTAGGTACTCCAGGCACTGAGCGCCAGGCGGAGATCGCTGCCGCGGGTGGCGGCGATGATCAGACCCGGTGTCGTGGTAGCGACGGCAATGAATCCGAGCCCCTCGAGGAAGCGCCCGAGCAACAGCAGGAAGGGGCCGTCGGCGTAGGCACCGGCAAGACTGCCAAAAGCCAGTGCCGCGAGTCCGGCGACCACCACACGGCGGCTGCCGAACCGGTCACCGACAGTGCCCGCTGCCAACCCCAGCAGACCGCCAGTGAGGTTGAACAGCGACACCACCCAGCCGGCGCCGACCATCGACAGGCCGATCTCCTCGCGCAGAGCCGGCAGCGCCGGTGGCACCTTGCCCATGTGCATGGCGGCGACGATTCCCGCCGCCACCGCGAGCCAGACCAGCCCCCAACGGGTCGCCGCCGGGTGCGCCTGGGTGGCGGCGTTCAGCCTCCGGCCTCGTAGGCAGCAACGGCGTCACGAAACGGTTGCGGGATCGGCGCCGGCGTCCGGTCCTCCGGGTTGACCATCACCGCGGTAATGAAGCCGGTGCCGATCACGTCACCGCCATCGGCCCGGCATACCGTCATTTCGGCGGTAAGACTGGTGCGACCAAGGCGGGCGATACGAGCATGGACGTCGAGCCGCTCCTCGAAACGGGCCGAGCCCTTGAACTGGAAGCCGGTGTCGACAAAAAAGAGCTCTATGCCCTGCTCGACCAGTCGTGCCCACGGGTAGCCAATGGCGTGCATATAGGCCGACAGCGCCTCGTCACAGTAGACCAGGTAGTTGGAAAAGTAGACGTGCGCCTGGGCATCGGTGTCAGCAAAACGCACCTGGACCGGGTAGCTGAAACGGTGACGGGCTGCATCCTTGGACACGGCACTCTCCTCGGTGAAAACCGCGCCAGACTAGGCCGGTCATGGCGTCTCGCGCAAGCTCCCGTGTCTCGCCCGGGCCAGGATGCTGTGGTAACTTGGCGCCGCTTCGCCGCCCGCTGCGGCCAGACCATCACCACTGGAGTTCCCATGGCGCTCAACGCCACCGTCATCCCCGTCACCCCGTTCGAACAGAACTGCACGCTGCTGCGTTGCGACGCCAGTGGCGAGGCCGCCGTAGTCGATCCGGGCGGCGACCTTGACCTGATCCAGGAGACCGCCGAAAAAGAGGGTGCCACCATCACCCGCATCCTGTTGACCCACGCCCATATCGACCATGCTGGCGGCACCGCCGAACTGGCCAAACGCCTCGGCGTGCCAATCGAGGGCCCGCACCCCGATGACAAGTTCTGGATCGACGGCCTCCCAGAGCAGAGCGCCCAGTTCGGCTTCCCTCACGCCGACACCTTCGACCCCGACCGCTGGCTCGACCAGGGTGACACCGTGACCGTCGGCGAAGAGACGCTCGAGGTGCGTCACTGCCCCGGCCACACCCCGGGTCATGTCATCTTCTTCCACGCCGGATTGCGCCTGGCGATCGTTGGTGACGTGCTGTTCAAGGGTTCGATCGGCCGCACCGACTTTCCTCGCGGTGACCATGCCACCCTGTTGCGCTCGATCCGCGAACAGCTCTGGACGCTCGGCGACGACGTCACCTTCATCCCTGGCCACGGCCCACTGTCGACCTTCGGCGAGGAGCGACGCAGCAACCCGTTCGTCAATGACGAAATGTAGCTGACCTGGGCATCTCGCCCGGGTCAAACGAAACGGGGCCGCGATCGCGGCCCCGCTCCGTTTCAATCCGGAAAACTGTCAGCTGGCGAGGCGCCGCGGACCGCTGCGCTCCGGCAGCAGTCGCTCACGCGCCAGGTGGGCATGGATCTCGAGGGGTTTCAGCTTCCCCAGGTCCTTGGAGAGTTCGGCCACCGATGTGCCATTGCGAAACCGTCCGTGGAACGCCTGGCGCAAGTGAGCCAGGCAGTGGCCATGGGCGACCAGCACCACCCGGCCGAGTTGACGGCTATCGACCAGGCGCCGGGTCTGCTCGGCGACCTCCTGGGCGAAGCGACGGTCATACTCCTCGGCGTGGCGGTCGCGATGATCGTCGTAACCGTGGGCGGAGCCACCCGGTGAGCGGTTGCGGCCGGTCTTGAGGTCACTCCACAACGCCGCGCCGTGCACCCCGACCTCCTCGCTGGTGACCTCCCCGCAGGCGACCAGGTTCGGCCCTGACTCGAGCTCCGGGAGCTCGGCCGGTTCCAGCGTGAAAAGCCGGGCGTTGCCACCCGCACAGACGACGACACAGCTGCTATTCGACATACGCATCACCTCCTAGGTTGTTTTCAGTTACGGCCCGGCGGAAACCGCCGGCCGCTTGACGGCATCCGGGCTCATTCGGCGGCGAACGTGATGCCGCCGTACCAGGCGGTTGCCTGCTGCCCGGAGTCGTCAGTATCGGTCATGATGGCCACGGCCTTGACGGTATCCACCTCCTTGCCGAAATGGCGTCGGATGTCCTCGCGGACGTTGCGTACTTCCTCGACCCACTCGCCGACCGGGTCCGTCGCGTCGCGGACGGCCACCATCATCACCCGGTCGGTGTAGGCGTTGGGCCAGGCACTCTCCCGGGGCTGGGTCGAGGACCAGACGTAACTGACCCCGAACGATCTCGGATCGAACCAGCTGCCACGAAAAAGGATATAGACCCGGGCCGGGTAGTCGGCACCGCCCTTGCGTGGCTCGTCGATGCCGGTCAGCAGGTTGCCGACCTTCCACGACCAGCGCAGGACCGGCGTGGCCCTGAGGTC
>QNFN01000014.1 GCA_003645555.1 Gammaproteobacteria bacterium
CGCCACCGTCAGTGGGCGAGCGCGTAGCCCGGCTCCTCGATGACACTCCACGGCAGGCCGTAGCGGTTCATGTCGGCCATGAACGGGTCGGGGTCGAGCTGTTCGATGTTCCACACCCCGGGTTTCATCCACTTGCCCTCGAGCATCATCTTGGCGCCGATCATCGCCGGCACGCCGGTGGTGTAGGAGATCGCCTGCGAGCCCACCTCGCGGTAACACGCCTGATGATCGCAAGTGTTGTACAGGTAGACGTTGCGCGGTTGGCCGTCCTTGACGCCGTGGACCAGGCAGCCGATGCAGGTCTGGCCCGTGGTGCACGGGCCGAGGCTGGCCGGGTCGGGCAGCAGGGTCTTCAGAAACTGGATCGGGACGATCGGCCGGCCCTCGTACAGCACCGGTTCGATGCCGGTCATGCCGACGTTGCCCAGCACTTCGAGATGCTTGAGGTAATTGTCGGAAAAGCTCATCCAGAATTGCGCCCGTTCGAGGCTCGGGTAGTGCCTGCTCAGCGACTCCAGCTCCTCGTGGTACATGCGGTAGATGTCGTAGGTGCCGACGGCCTCCGGGCAGGTGAACGACTGGCTGAGCGACATCGGCGGCGTGGTGATGAAGTCGCCGTCCTGCCAGTGACGGCACTCGGCGGTCACCTCACGGATATTGATCTCCGGGTTGAAGTTGGTGGCGAACGGGTAGCCGTGATCGCCGCCATTGACGTCGATGATGTCCAGGGTGTGGATTTCGTCGAAGTAGTGCTTGGCGATGTAGGCGGTGAAGACGTTGGTCGCGCCCGGATCGAAGCCGGAGCCGAGCAGCGCCATCAGCCCGGCCTTCTGGAACCGCTCCTGGTAGGCCCACTGCCACTTGTACTCGAACTTCGCGGTATCGAGCGGCTCGTAGTTGGCGGTGTCGAGATAGTGCACGCCGGCCTCGAGGCAGGCATCCATGATGGTCAGGTCCTGGTACGGCAGCGCGACGTTGATCACCAGCTCGGGCCGAACCCGCTCCAGCAGTGCGACCAGCTCCGGCACGTTGTCGGCATCGACCCGGGCGATCTCGATAGGCCGCCCGATCTGCCCGGCGATCTTTTTGCACTTGGCCTCGGTGCGGCTCGCCAGCACGATTTCGGAAAAGACCTCCGGCACCTGGGCGCACTTGTGGGTCACCACGCCGCCGACACCGCCGGCGCCGATAATCAGCACTCTGGACACGTCAGCTACTCCGTTAGGGAACCTCTGATTAATTCTGGACGAAGTAGCTGGTGATGCAGAATGTTCAGATTTGAGGCGCAAAACGCACGTAATAGCGAGCTATGACGAAGCTTGGCAACGAAAAAGCTGGACATTCTGGGCGCCAGATACGAGTTCATGAATTGATCAGAGGTTCCTTAGCCCTGGCTCAGAACGCCTCGGCCGCCAGCTCGGTGATGCCGCGTTTACCAGCCTGCAGTGCCGCCAGGTGCGCCGTGGCGCGGGGCGCGATGTGGTCGAAGTAGAACTGCGCGGTGACCTGCTTGGTCTTGAAAAACACGGCGTCCTCGCCACCGGCGTCGAGCGCCCGCTGCGCGGCGATCGACGACTTCGCCATCATCCAGGCCCCGCACACCGTGCCAAACAGCATCAGGTAGGGCACCGCGGCACTGGCCGGGACGTCGGGGTCGGCGCCACCGTGCTCGAGCAGCCAGTCGAGACCGGCCTGAGCCTGGTCGATCGCGGTGGCGTACGGCCCGGCCAGGGCGGCCGTCGCCGCCGTGCCCTCGAGTTCAGGCGTCAGCGCGCGCATCTCCTCGAGCAGCACCCGGGTGGCCGCCCCGTCGTCACGCAGCGTCTTGCGCCCGACCAGGTCGAGCGCCTGGATGCCGGTCGTCCCTTCGTAGATGGTCGTGATCCGGGCGTCGCGCAGGTGCTGCGCCGCGCCGGTCTCCTCGATGTAGCCCATGCCGCCGTGCACCTGCACGCCGAGCGAGGCCACTTCCTGGCCGTTCTCGGTCACCCACGCCTTGACGATCGGCGTCAGCAGGTCGACCCGTGCCTGCTGGGCTTTTTTCTCATCGTCGTCACGGGCGGTCGTGGCGCGGTCGAGCGCGGCCACCGCGATCAGGGCCAGTGCCCTTCCCGCCTCGACCAGGGCGCGCATGGTCAGCAGCATTCGCCGCACGTCCGGGTGCTCGATGATCGTCACCCGACCCTGGTGACCTGCGGCCCCACCCTGGACCCGTTCCCGGGCGTAATCGACCGCCGCCTGGTAGGCGCGCTCGCCGATCGACACCCCCTGCAGGCCGACACCGAGCCGCGCGGCGTTCATCATCGTGAACATGCAGGCCAGGCCCCGGTTCTCTTCCCCGACCAGGTAGCCGATGGCGCCGTCGTTGTCGCCAAAACTCATCACGCAGGTCGGACTGGCGTGGATGCCGAGCTTGCCCTCCAGCGACACCGCGTGGACATCGTTTCTCTCGCCGAGGGAGCCGTCGTCGTTGACCAGGTATTTCGGCACCAGGAACAGCGAAATACCGCGGGTGCCCTCGGGGGCGTCGGGCAGCCGCGCCAGCACCAGGTGGATGATGTTCCCGGCCGCCTCGTGCTCACCCCAGGTGATGAAGATCTTCTGCCCGCTGATCCGGTAATGGTCACCCTCGGGCACCGCCTTGGAGCGCACCGCCGAGAGATCGGAGCCGGCCTGCGACTCGGTCAGGTTCATGGTCCCGGACCACTCGCCGCTGACCATCTTTTCGAGGAATACCGCTCGCAGGGCCTCGTCGGCGTGCGACTCGACGGCGTCGGTCGCGCCGTTGGTCAGCATCGGGCCGAGCGCAAAGGCCATGTTGGCCGAGTGCCAGCACTCGTTGACCGCGGTACCGACCACCTTGGGCATACCCTGGCCACCAAATTCGGTAGACCCGTCGAGTGCCGGCCAGCCGTTGTCGACGAACTGTCGATAGGCCTCGGCAAACCCCTCGGCCAGTTCGACCTTGCCATCGACCAGTTTCGCGCCCTGGCGCTCGCCACTCCAGTCCAGCGGCGCGAGCACTTCGCTGGCGAAACGGCCGGCCTCTTCCAGCACCGCCGCGATCATGTCGGGGGTGGCCTCCTCGAAACCGGGCCGGGTGGCCAACTCGTCGAGGTCGCACAGCGCTTCGAGGACGAAGCGCGAATCGCGCACGGGGGCAATGTAGTCGGTGGCCATGAGGCGTCTCCGGAAATCTGGTCAGTAAATCGAGTTGCGAATCTTACCGTGCCGGGCACGTCCTTTGTACGCCCCGGGTCGCGGGTTCGATTCGTGGCGAAGGCCGCATTTCCGGTTGAGCCGTGGAGCACAGACCGAACCGTCGGGAGATGAACGGGGATATCCTGACCTCCCCTCGACAGGTGCTGTCAGGTCGCGCCAGGAGGGAGGTCGCTGGATTCGGAAGAGTCCTCTTTCTGCTCCGCGGACACGGACAGGACCCTTCTCGACGCTATCCCCCACTGGGAGATGCAGCCGGTCACATCAGCGACACTGGCATCGAGACGGGTGACCAGGTTCGGCTTCACCACGTGGACCACGCCGACCGTCAACGCGGGGGCGGCTGGAACGAAGATGGTCAGGGTGCCGTCTTCGTTCTCATCCATGATCAAGGCGAACACGGCGGCGTCAGGGCCGTAGAGGTTGACCAGAACCGGTGGGAAGCTGCGCTTTTCATCGGCAAAGCCCTTGAGCACATTACCTATCACTTCGTAGCCTGGAATCTTGCTGAGCAGCGCCGCCTCGATCCGCTCAAACGACAACCCGGTTCTGCGGCCGCGCACAAAAGCGCCGACGAAGTAAGCGAGCGCCAGCAGCAGGAGAAGGCTGGCGACGATGGCGATGAAGGTGCCGAGAACCGACTCAAGCCCCAGGGGCTGACCGATCAGCTTGAGCACCTCGTAAATCTTCGCCAGCAGGAGGGCAATGATGGCGACGGGGATCAGGACGATCAGGCCGTAAGTGATATTGGTCTTGATCATGGCGATCGGCAATCCCTGATTCTGACTTACCGGAGCGGGGTAAGCGGGTCAGGTTCCGCGTCTCCGGGCGGGCGAGGAAACCCGTCTACTGAAGATCAAGTTTAGACAATCCAGGCCGCATTCATGAATTGTAGAACCTGTCGATGACTGCACATGGACAAGCCACACTTTGTGGCATGAATATCGAAAAGCGTGGCTTGCCCTGTTGTTCTACTCAATGTTCGACGTGAAGCCGGTCGACCAGGGTCGCCATCACCTGGTTGCAAACCGCCTCAGGGTCTTCGGCGTAGAACACCGACAAAGCTGACGACAGGCCCGGACCGCCACCATCGTACGTATTGCCCGAGTACTCCACCCCGTCCGATTCCTGGAGCAGCGAGACCAGCAGACGCATGGCAAGAAACCCGTTGATCGCGACGCCGTTCGGATCGTTGTCGTAGTCGTCGACCGAATCACTCCACATTTCCCGAATCAGCTCGTCACCCCAGTCGACTGGCTCGCCTGACTCCATGGCCTCGGCGAAGGCATCCTCCAGAAGCGTTAAGAACTTGCCGAAGTAATTGGTAAACCGACCATGACGGCACTCGACAATGCTCTTATCGACCACCGCCAGCAGATGGTCGCAAACGTCATCCTGTCCGCAAAACGGGCAGGTGACTGCTTGACCGGCGTCTTCGTCCCACATACAGCCATCTCCATCGGGATCATTTAGCAGGAGCAATATTGCGGCGGCGGTCAAAAACAGAAGCCGCAACTTTTCTGGGCGTTCGACGATTGCACAGCACGAGGACGTACTGACGATGGTAGCCGGGGATTGGTAATGCAGTATAGGTGATGCCCGTCCCTGCTAATCGGCCGGTGAGATGGCAACTGCTTTGTTTGGATTGCTGATGCCCGCAGGAGGACCGGCTTTCTGGGGCAGTGAATTAATTGGTGGGCCTGCCAGGACTCGAACCTGGGACCAAGGGATTATGAGTCCCCTGCTCTAACCAACTGAGCTACAGGCCCGGAGACTTTTTATCTGGCTCCCGCCTCTTCGGGCGGGTGGCCTTGATCTTCGGGCAGCGGCGCCCCGAGATACCCCAGGGGCGCGCCTGGCCTTACTGGTTCTCGCTCTCGATGAAACTGCGCAGCCCTTCCGAGCGGCTCGGATGACGCAGCTTGCGCAGGGCCTTGGCCTCGATCTGCCGAATGCGTTCGCGGGTGACGTCGAACTGCTTGCCGACCTCTTCCAGCGTGTGATCTGTATTCATGTCGATGCCGAAGCGCATGCGCAACACCTTGGCTTCGCGCGGGGTCAGGCTGCCGAGCACGCCCTGGGTCGCCTCGCGCAGGCCTTCGCCGGTGGCGGCGTCGAGCGGCGCCGGGGCGCTGCTGTCTTCGATGAAATCGCCAAGGTGGGAATCCTCGTCATCGCCGATCGGAGTCTCCATGGAGATCGGCTCCTTGGCGATCTTGAGCACCTTGCGCACCTTCTCCTCGGACATCTCCATGCGTATGGCCAACTCTTCCGGGGTCGCCTCGCGGCCCATCTCCTGGAGCATCTGCCGCGAAATGCGATTGAGCTTGTTGATGGTCTCGATCATGTGCACCGGGATGCGGATGGTGCGCGCCTGGTCGGCGATGGAACGGGTGATCGCCTGGCGGATCCACCAGGTGGCGTAGGTCGAGAACTTGTAACCGCGGCGGTACTCGAACTTGTCGACGGCCTTCATCAAGCCGATGTTGCCCTCCTGGATCAGGTCCAGGAACTGCAGGCCGCGGTTGGTGTACTTCTTGGCGATGGAGATCACCAGGCGCAGGTTGGCCTCGACCATCTCCTTTTTCGCACGCCGCGCCTTGGCCTCGCCAAGCGACATGCGACGATTGACATCGCGGATGTCGATCAGCGGAATGCGCGCCTGCTCCTCGAGCACGATCAACCGCTTCTGGTGCTTGAGGATCTCGACCTTGTTCTCCTTGAGACCCTGGACGTACGGCTTCCGGCTGCGCAGGTGCTTGTCGAGCCACTTCGGGTTGGTCTCGTTCTGGGGGAAGGTGTCGATGAACACCTTGCGAGACATACCGGAGAGGTTGACGCAGCAATTGAGGATGGTGCGCTCGTGGATGCGCACCTGCTTCATGGTGGTGCGCACGGCCAGTGCCAGCCTGTCCTTGAGCGGCTGGGCCAGCTTCAGGCGCTGGATCAGCTCGGCCAGCTCGACGCGGAGTTTTGCCGCCTCCTCGGTACGAAATCCCTGATTCTCGGCAGCGATCTCGAACTTGGCGTAAACCTCACGCAATTCGGCGAAAAATGCTTTGACCTCTTCCGGATCGGGTCCAACCGGGCCGGTGGCCTCTTCTTCTTCCTTGCCCTTGGCATCGCCGCTCTTGGCGGCGCCCGATTTCGCGCCGGCGCCGGTGAGGTTGCCGGGCATTACCGGGGCGGCGATCTCCTCATCGGGATCGGCAAAGGCCGTCATCAGGTCGGCGAGGCGCGTCTGCCCAGCCTCGATTTTGTTGTACATATCGAGGATGACCGAGGTCGCGGCCGGAAATTCGGCCATTGCCGCCAGCACCTTGCCGAGGCCGGCATCGATGCGTTTGGCGATCTCGATCTCACCCTGGCGGGTCAGCAGCTCAACGGTACCCATCTCGCGCATGTACATGCGCACCGGGTCGGTGGTGCGACCGAACTCGCTGTCGACGGTGGCCAGAGCCGCGGCCGCAGCCTCGGCGGCGTCTTCGTCGGCGGCCACCGAATCGCTCATGACCAGGGTATCGGCATCCGGGGCGTTCTCATGCACCGGAATACCCATGTCATTGATCATGCTGATAATATCTTCGATCTGCTCAGGATCGACGATTTCGTCAGGCAGATGGTCATTGACCTCGCCATAGGTCAGGTAGCCTTGCTCCTTGCCGCGGGCAATGAGCTGCTTCAACTGAGACTGCTGGGACTGTTTCTGTTCCGGATTCATAGCGCTACCTGCCCCCGCAAAACGAGAGCTAACTGTGAAAAGCAAACGACCATTATACCTTGACTTCCCTCATTCATCCAAGCTAGACCCGCCATTCGGAGTCGGACCGCGCTCTTGTAACAGGCGCTGAAGCTCCTTCTTGCCCGCTTGGTCGAGGGTGCCAGCCCCGGCCTCCGCCAGCAGTACATCGAGCCGTGCCTCTCGCGCCAGGTCGTTGAGCCGGCACACCGTGCCGTCGAATTCCGCCTCGACGCCGGAATCCGGCACTGGGTCATCCCTTTCCAGCAACCGGTGCAAATGACGCCCCTCGGGGTCCTCACGCCAGCGCTCGAGCAGCCCTGCCGTGTTGACTCCTGGCGTCTCACCAAGCTGCGCCAGCACCCGCACCAGCAGGTCCGCACCGGGCAGTGGCACCGCCTCCCATCCCGCCGTAGACGTCACACGCTCGGCCAGGACAGGCTGGCGCAGCAACAGCGCAAGCGCGACACGCACCGGGGAAGGCCCGCCACCCGTCCGTACCGGCTTACGTACTGGAGCCACCGGTAACGGCTCAGGTTTAGCCATCAGCTTAGACAGTTTTTCGCCGGCCAGGTGTACGGCCTCACCGAGGCGCTCGATCAACAACTGGCGGAAGATCCCTTCGGGCACTTTGGCGACCAGCGGTTTGGCCAGTTCGGCCAGGCGAGCGCGGCCGTCGAGGCTGCCCAGGTCGACCCGCTGCGAAAGCTCGGCGATCAGGTACTCCGACAGCGGCATGGCAGCATCGAGACGCGCCATGAATCTTTCCTCTCCCTCGGCCCGCACCAGCGAGTCGGGGTCTTCGCCCTCGGGCACGAACAGGAAGCGTGCCTGGCGGCCGTCTCGCTGCGACGGCAGGGCCTGGTCGAGTGCCCGCCACGCCGCCTGACGCCCGGCGCGGTCGCCATCGAAGCAGAAGACCACTTCCGGCGCGGCCCGGTAGAGAATATCGAGGTGGTCGGCGGTGGTGGCCGTACCGAGTGTCGCCACCGCGAACGGGACGCCATGCTGGGCCAGCGCGACGACGTCCATGTAGCCCTCGACCACCACCAGCCGCTCGAGTTGGCGTACTGCCGAGCGCGCCTCGTGCAGGCCGTAGAGCTCACGTCCCTTGTGGAACAGCGGGCTCTCGGGTGAGTTCATGTACTTGGCCGGGTCATCAGCCAAGGTGCGGCCGCCAAAACCGACCACGCGGCCACGCCGGTCGCGGATCGGGAACATGATGCGGTCGCGAAAGCGGTCGTAGCCCCCGCCCTGATCACGCTCGATCAGCAGGCCGAGCTTGATCAGTCCCTCGGTGGCACGCTCGCCGAGGGTATTACGCAACCCATCCCAGCCTGGCGGCGCAAAACCGAGACCGAAACGGGCGGCAATCGGCCCGTCAACGCCACGCGCCTTCAGGTAGTCGACTGCTCGCGCTTTTTCTTTGTGCTCACGTAGCTGAAGCTGGTAGTAAGTATTTACTTTATCCAGCAGCGTACGCAGTTCGTCGAGCGATCCGTCCGGTGCCGGCCCGGCCTCGCGTGGCACCTCGAGACCGACCGAACGGGCCAGATCCTCGACCGCGTCGGGGAACTCGAGCCGCTCGTATTCCATCAGGAAGCTGATCGCGGTGCCGTGCGCACCGCAACCGAAGCAGTGATAGAACTGCTTGGTGGGGCTGACGGTAAACGACGGCGTCTTCTCCGTGTGAAACGGGCAGCAGGCCTTGAATTCATGGCCGGCTTTCTTGAGCGGGACGTGCGCGTCTATCACCGAGACGATGTCGACCCGAGTCAGGAGTTCGTCGATGAAGGTCTGCGGGATCAGTCCCGCCATTGGCCGTGCCCCGCCAGCAATTCAGACAAAGATAGCGGGTGCGGCGCCTCCCGTCGCGGAGGCGCGCTCAGGAGGCGAGACGCGCCTTGATCGCAGCGCTGACGGCACCCATGTCGGCCCGCCCCTGGAGACGGCTCTTGAGCAGGCCCATGACCTTGCCCATGTCACGCATCGAACTGGCACCAACCTCCGCCATGGCGGTGTCGATGGCAGCGGTGACCGCGGCCTGGTCCAGTGCTTCGGGCATGTAGGTGGCAATCACCTTGAGCTCGTAGCGTTCCTGGTCGGCCAGGTCCTCGCGCGCGGCAGCCTTGTACTGCTCGATTGAATCGCGGCGTTGCTTGGTCATTTTCTGCAGCACGCCGACGATGTCGGCGTCGTCGAGTTCGACCTGGTCGTCGATCTCACGCTGCTTGTAGGCCGCCATGATCAGGCGGACGACGGAAAGACGGGGACGGTCACCCTCGCGCAGGGCCGCCTTCATGTCTTCCTGAATGCGTTCCTTTAAGGATAAGGGAACGTCGCTCATCTACGGCGACGACCACCCCGGCCGCGTGGCGGCTCAGCGACGGGACGGGCCCCGACGCGGTTCTGCTCCATGCGCTCGCGGGCCTTGGCGAGCTTCTTCTGGTAGCGCTTGACCGCAGCGGCGGCCTTACGCTTGCGAACCGAGGTCGGCTTTTCGTAGAACTCGCGGCGGCGGGTCTCGGACAGGACACCAGCTTTTTCGCAGGCGCGCTTGAAGCGGCGCAGTGCGACCTCGAAGTTCTCGTTTTCCTTGACGCGTACGGTTGGCATGCCTGTAGCTTTCCTCTACTCGTTCGCCGGCATCACGCCGACAGAAGAGCGGCATTCTATAGCCGCCCACCGTGCCTGTAAAGCGGCCTTGCACCAGCGCACCGGGCGCGGGAAACTCCCGTAATGCGTGTCCTCGGCATCGAAACCTCTTGCGACGAGACCGGCGTCGCCGTCTATGACGGTGCGCGCGGCGCCCTGCTCGGCCATGTCCTGCACAGCCAGGTGGCGCTGCATGCCGACTACGGCGGCGTGGTTCCGGAGCTCGCTTCGCGCGACCACGTGCGTAAAACCCTGCCGCTGATCGAACGCGTCCTGGTCGAGACCGGACTCAACGGCCGTGAGCTAGACGGCGTGGCCTACACCGCCGGCCCCGGCCTGGTCGGGGCCCTGCTGGTCGGCGCGGTGGTAGCACGCAGCCTCGCCTGGGGCTGGGGCGTGCCATCGCTGGCCGTGCACCACATGGAGGGGCACCTGCTGGCACCGCTGATGGAAGCCGACCCGCCGGCCTTCCCGTTTATCGCCCTGCTGGTCTCCGGCGGCCACACCCAGCTGATCGAGGTCGACGGCCTGGGTAGCTACCGGCTGCTCGGCGACACCCGTGACGATGCCGTCGGCGAGGCGTTCGACAAGACCGCCAAGCTGCTCGGCCTCGGCTACCCGGGCGGCCCGGCGCTGGCCAACCTGGCCGATGAAGGCAACCCGGACCGTTTCACCTTCCCGCGGCCGATGACCGGCCGCCCCGGGCTCGACTTCAGCTTCAGCGGCCTAAAGACCCACGCGCTGGTGACCCTGCGCGATCTCGACCCCGACGATGCCACGGCACGTGCCGATGTCGCCCGGGCGTTCCAGGACGCGGCGGTCGAGACGCTGGCGATCAAGTGCCGGCGGGCATTGCGTGAAACCGGCCTGAACACCCTGGTCGTGGCCGGCGGGGTCGGCGCCAACCGCGCGCTGCGGGCGCGGCTGCAGGTGATCGCCGCGGCCGAGGGCGGGGTCGCCCGCTTCCCGCGGCTGGAGTTCTGCACCGACAACGGCGCCATGATTGCCCACGTCGGGGCGCTGCGCATGGCGGCCGGCGAACTGCCGACGGAGGAGTTCGCGGTGCGCCCGCGCTGGCCGCTTGACGAGTTGCGTCCGCCGGCGGAGGCCTGAGCCAGATTCATTCTTTACTTATTCGCAAGTTAGGCGGACACCGAACCAGCAGCGTCCAGCTCACGGCTGATCGAGGGAGAACCGGGCCAGAATTCCTTGTGGGTCGGGCTTCAGCCCGACAAAGCCAATGATTGTCGGACTGAAGTCCGACCCACATAAAGAGCTTTCACCTGAATCGCCGGCTTGAGGTGCTACCGCCTTCGCCTGTCACGGTCTGAGCCCGCTTTATTTCTGGCCGATTTTCGGCTCCTCGCCAGCGAGCAGCCGACGGATGTTGGCCTGGTGGCGCCAGAACAGCAGCACGGTCATCACCCCGCAAGCCAGGGCCGGCTCAATGCCACCGAAGCGCCAGGCGACCCAGGCCGGCGCCAACCCCGTGGCAACCAGCGCCGACAGCGACGAGTAGCGGCTCAGGGCCGCCACCACCAGCCAGGTGCCGACCGTGGCCAGGCCGACGACCCAGTCCATGCCGACCAGCACGCCGATGGCCGTCGCCACCCCCTTGCCACCCTGGAAGCGGAAAAAGACCGGGTAGAGATGGCCGAAAAAGGCCGCCAGGCCGATCAGGCCAAGCAGCTCGGGGGCGACCCCGAAGGCGTGTGCGATCAACATCGGCAGCAGACCCTTGAACAGGTCACCGACCAGCGTCACCACGGCCAGCTTCTTGCCGCCGAGGCGCAGCACGTTGGTGGCGCCGGGATTGCCAGAACCGCCGCTGCGCGGATCGGGCAGGCCGGCGAGGCGGCAGACGATGATGGCACTGGAGACCGACCCGAGCAGGTAGGCGACGAGCACGAGGATGTGACCGGTGGACATCACGGCATCTTCAACGGCACAGCGCGAACCGGTCAAGCGCAGAATGATCGGCTATAGTGGCCGTCGCCTTCGCAGAGGACCCTGACATGGACCGTATCTTCCTGCGCGATCTGCGTGTCGAAACCATCATCGGCATCTACGACTGGGAGCGCGAGACTCCGCAGACCGTCAGCATCGACCTTGAACTTGCCACCGACGTCGCCCGTGCCGCGCAGAGTGACGACATTGCCGACGCCCTCGACTACAAGCAGATCGCCAAGCGGCTGATCGCGTTTGTCGGTGAAAGCCGCTTCCAGCTGGTCGAGACCCTGGCCGAGCGCATCGCGACACTCCTGCGCGAGGAGTTCGGCGTGTCCTGGTGCAAGGTCACGGTCAACAAGGGCGGCGCGATCCGTGGCGCGAGCGCGGTCGGAATCGAAATCGAGCGCGGTCAGCCCGGCTGACGATGGCCGAGATCTTCGTCAGTCTCGGCAGCAACATCGACCGCGATCATCACCTGTGCCGGGCCGCCACCGCGCTGCGCACGACGTTCGGCAAAATCGCCTTCTCCCCGGTCTACGAAAGTGCGGCTGTCGGCTTCGATGGCCCGCCGTTCTACAACGCCGTGGCCCACGCCGAAACCGACCTCGATCTCGATGCCGTGCTCGACAAACTGCGCCGCATCGAGGATGCCCAGGGCCGCGTCCGTCACGCGGACAGCTTCCATTCGCGCACCCTCGATCTCGACCTGCTGCTCTACGACGACCTGGTGCTGGAGACCCCGACCGTGGCCCTGCCACGCGACGACATACTCCGCTTCGCCTTCGTGGCCGCCCCCCTGGCCGACCTCGCCGCGGACCGTTGCCACCCGGTCAGCGGCGTCCGTTACGCCGACCTCTGGGCCGGCTTCGACCGCAGCGCACAGCCGCTGACACGGATCGCGTTCGACTGGACAACAGCGGCATGAAGCGGGTCTACGGCAGTGACGACCGGATGCTGGTCGGCCACCTGCATGAAATGCTCGAAGCACACGGCATTGCCAGCATGGTGCGCAACGACTATCTCGGCGGCGGTGCCGGCGAGTTACCGCCGAACGAATGCTGGCCCGAATTGTGGGTGGTCGAGACGGCCGACTGGGAGCGGGCGAAAGCGCTGGTCGAGGCCCAACTCGGCCCGACCATGACCACATCCTGGACCTGCCCCGGCTGCGGCGAGACGATCGAGGGGCAGTTCGCCCAGTGCTGGCACTGCGGCCACAAGGCGCCGGAGGAGGCGTGAAGGCCGGGGCATAAAGCCGGGAGACCAAGATCCTTGTGGGTCGGGCTTCAGCCCGACAACGGCGATGAATGTCGGACTGAAGTCCGACCTACAGCAGAACCCTCACCAGGCGTTGGCGGCCTGAAGGGCTGGCGCCTTTATGCCCTTTACGGGTACACGCCGTGATACGCCCTCGCTCACTCCACCGATCGCACGGCCTGCCAGCAGCGGTGGATGCGCTTGTTGCGGGCGAAATCCGGCGGTACGGTCGCGGCGCTGATCTCCTTCCAGTCGAGACCGGCGAAAGCCGCCTCGTCGAGCCGGAAACGGCGGAAGTTGGTCGAGAACAGCAGCATGCCACCCGGCACCAGAAGCTCCGCGGCACCCTGCAGCAGCCGCACGTGGTCGCGCTGGACGTCGAAATCGGTCTCCAGCCGTTTGGAGTTGGAGAAGGTCGGCGGGTCGACGAAAACCAGCCCGAAGCGGAGCCTCTCGCGGGCCGCCTGCGCCAACCACTCGAAGCAGTCGGCACGCACCAGCTCATGCGTCTCGGGGTCGCAGCCGTTCAGGTCCAGGTTGCTTCGCGCCCACTCGAGGTAGGTACCCGACAGGTCGATCGAGGTGGTCGCCAACGCCCCACCCTGCGCGGCATGGACGGTCGCCGCACCGGTGTAGCAGAAGAGATTCAGAAATCGTTTGCCGGCCGCCTGCTGCTGGATTACCAGCCGGGTCGGGCGGTGATCGAGAAACAGGCCGGTGTCGAGATGGGCGTCAAATTCGACCAGCAGCCGGCAGCCGCCCTCGGCCACTTCGTGGAAGTGCGCCTGGACTGCCTCACGCTCGTACTGGGTGTCACCACGCTGCGGCGCCCGCAGCCGGTAGGTGATCTCATTCGGCGTCAGTTCCAGCAGTTCGGCGACACCCGCCAGCGCGCTACGACGACGCACCGCCGCCCGTTCCGGGTCGACACCGACGGGCGGAGCGTACTCCTGCACACGCGCCCGTAAACCGTCGCGACAGCGGTAGAGGTCGACGGCAACGGCATACTCGGGC
>QNFN01000015.1 GCA_003645555.1 Gammaproteobacteria bacterium
AGCAGGCCACCAGCACGGGAACCCACACCGACGGCATCGGCCTCTCCCTCGCCAGTGACCCCGGCAGCCCCGGCTGCCCCGGCAGCCCCGGCAGCCCCGGCAGCAACGAAGGCAGATTCGAAACCTGCCGCGCCAACGGCTACCACTGCAAGCAAACCTGCGGCCACGGCACCGCGCACACCAGTTCGAGCGCCATCACCGGCGACCCCACCTCGTCCTGCGGCCTCCGCCCAATCCACCGGTACAGCACCGACCAGCCCGAATGCAGCGCCCTCCAAGGCAGGTCAACCGCCCAGGCCGGCAACGGCATCAACCGGACCAGCGACGCCGTCAGCACCTGTTCAGCAGGCAACGACTACGAACGCCCCATCGGCGAGGGCAACCGCATCAAACGGACCGAGCCAGGGTGAATTGCCTATGAGCAATTCCGGGACGGCGGACAAACGCCCGGCGACAGCGGCTAGCCAAAAGGTTGCGCCACAAACGGCATCAACACCGCCTCGAGCCAAGCCCGCGGCACCCGCTACGCCACCAGCGACCAGTGCAGGCAGCCAGTCGACCAACAGCACGCCGCCCCCGCGGCCAGCAACGCCTGCGCCAACCACCCAGGCCGAGAATCGACCGTCCGTGGCTGAACCACGGCAGGCGCCGGGTGGAAGCGAGACGAAAAGCGACTGAGACGAAGGCGGGTCAGCGCCGCCGTGGCACGAGGGTCTCGAGCAGACCCTGGCCGGCAGACGTGACCAGGTCGAGCACCTCGTCAAAACCACGCCCTCCACCGTAATAGGGGTCGGGAACGTCTTGCTGCCCGTCATCCGGCGAGTAATCAAGCAACAGGCCCAGCTTGTGGCGCAGGTCATCTGGACAGTCGCCCTCAAGCCGCGCCAGGTTGTCGCGGTCCATCGCCAGGATGTGATCGAAGATGGTGAAATCCTCGGTGACCACCTGGCGTGCGCGCTGTGCGCCGAGTTCGATGCCACGGCGGCGCGCCGCGGCCTGTGAACGTGTGTCAGGCGGTTCGCCGACGTGGTAGGCGTGCGTCCCCGCCGAGTCGACGGCAATCCGGTCGGCAAGCCTCTGCTCATCGAGGAGTCGCCTGAATACCCCTTCGGCGGTAGGCGAGCGGCAGATGTTGCCCAGGCAGACGAATAGCACCCGTATCATCGCTTTCTCCACTGGCCGACCCCGATTCTCACTGTATAGCACGCGTCCTGATATGGCGGTTTTTATTGCGCCTTCACGAGGATCGTGGTATAGATTCGCGCTTCTTTTTCAGGCCTGCCGTACGGAGTGAACATGCCTGCAGTAAAAAAACGGAAGTCGAAGGCTGCCACGGGTACCACCTGGTTCGAAGGCTTCAAGCCCTATAAGGAAAAGCGGGGCGAGAAGTACATGAACGAGACCCAACCAGAACACTTCCAGGCCATTCTTGACGCCTGGAAGCGTGATCTCATGGAGGAGGTCGACCGTACCGTCCATCACATGCAGGACGATGCCGCCAACTTTCCCGATCCCAACGACCGCGCGACCCAGGAGTCCGAGTTCAGCATGGAGCTGCGTACCCGCGACCGCGAGCGCAAGCTGATTCGCAAGATCGACGAGGCCGCCCACCGGATCGAGACCCACGACTACGGTTATTGCGACTCCTGCGATGTCGAGATCGGGATTCGCCGGCTCGAGGCACGCCCGACCGCCACGCTGTGTATCGAATGCAAGGAACTCGACGAGATCCGCGAACGCCAGATGCGCACCTGACCTGTCCGGGCCGCCTTGTGCGGCCCGTGCACTTCGGCCTTGGCCGCACCTCCTACCCTTTCCGATCCTGCTGGCCGCCGCGTCCACTGCGGCCGCTTTGCCCCGTCACCCACCGGGCCGCTGCACTTCGGCTCGCTGGTCTCGGCCGTGGCGAGTTACCTGCAGGTACGGCGGCAAGGTGGCCGCTGGCTGGTCCGGATCGAGGACATCGATCCTCCCCGCGAAGTGCCCGGGGCCACGGACGCCATCCTCACCGCGCTCGAACACTACGGTTTTGCCTGGGACGGGCCGGTGCTCTACCAGAGTGACCGGAGCGCCGCCTACCAAGCCGCGCTCGAACAGCTGGCCGCCACTGGCCAGAGCTACCCCTGCAGCTGCAGTCGGCGCGAGATCGCCGAAGGGGCGGAGGACGGGATTGCCGGGCCGGTCTACCCGGGCACCTGCCGCACGAGACCCCGGCATCGTAACCGGAACACGGCACTCCGGTTGCGTACTTCGGGGACGCGGATCGGGTTCTGTGATGGCCATTTCGGTGGCTGCGAAATCGATCTCGAGCGCGATTTCGGTGACTTCGTCATCAGGCGTGCCGACGGCCTGTTCGCCTACCAGCTGGCAGTGGTGGTCGACGACGCCGCGCAAGGGGTGACCGAAGTCGTCCGCGGTGCCGACCTGCTCGACCTGACCCCGGCCCAGCTGCACCTGCAACGGCTCCTCGGCCTGCCGGCGCCAACCTACCTTCACCATCCGCTGGCGATCGATCCCGCCGGCGCCAAGTTGAGCAAGCAGACCGGCGCCCGCCCCCTTGATGGTGTCGATCCACGGCCCGATCTTCTCGCCGCCCTGGCCTTTCTCGACCAGGCACCACCGCCAGAACTCACGGCGGTCACCCTGGACAGCCTTTGGGACTGGGCGCTCGCCCGCTGGGATCCAACCCTGATGCCGCGACCCCGGACCGCACCCGCCCCTACACGTTACGATATGTAACGCTGTTTGGTACTCTAGCCCGGATATTGCACCAGCCGGCCACGAGCCTGGCCTGAAACCTCTGCAACGCGAGTGGAAAAAGAGCGGTTTTGAATCGAGTCCGAAACCTACAGGTTGCTACCGGCCCGCGGCCTATCACGGCCCCGGCTGGCCCAGGCACGCCTGGACTTGCGCTTCACTCAGGGAATAGCCACGGCTATTCCTTTCCTTCCAGCGCGGCGCCCAGTCGCACCTCTCCTGCGCCGGCATCCGTGATGCTGGTGCAATATACGGGCTAGGGTCCATGCGCGCCCCCTCGGACAAAGGCCGGCAGTCGGATCTGGTCATCCTGCTGTTCCTGTTCGCACTGTTCCTGATGATGCCGCCGTTCGTCACCTGGTGGGCCACTGCCGGGTTCGCCTGGTATTTTCCCTACCTGATCTGGGGGCTGGTGATACTGCTGGCGGCCTGGCAACAGATACGCAGTCGACACCATGACGTTTGAGCTCCCCGGCCTGTTCATCGTCGGGGTCGCCTACCTGTTGTTGCTGTTCCTGATCGCCTACGCGGCGGAACGCGGTTGGGTGCCCGCCTCGGTGACGCGCCATCCACTGACCTACGTCCTCTCGCTCGGCGTCTACGCCACGTCGTGGAGCTTCTACGGCAGCGTTGGTTTCGCTCGCAGCCAAGGTTACAACTTCATCACCATCTACCTCGGCGTCACGCTGGCCTTCCTGTTGACGCCGGTCCTGCTGATGCCGATCCTGCGCCTGACCCGGCGCTACCAGCTTACTTCCCTCGCCGACCTGTTCACGTTCCGTTACCGTAGCCAGCTTGCCGGCATCCTGGTGACCCTGTTCATGCTCACCGGGACGCTGCCTTACATCGCGCTGCAGATCCAGGCCGTGACTGAATCGATCGGCGTGCTGACGCAGGAGGCCACCCCGACCACGCTGGCGTTCGGCTTCTGCGTCTGCCTGACGGTGTTCGCCATCCTGTTCGGCGCCCGGCACGTTTCGCCGCGTGAGAAGCACGAAGGGCTGGTGCTGGCCATTGCCTTCGAGTCGCTGGTCAAGCTGATCGCGCTGCTCGCCGTCGGCGCCTTTGCCCTGTTCGGCGTGTTCGGCGGGCCAAGCGGTGTTGACCAGTGGCTGGCCATTAACCCGGAAGCGCTCGACGCCCTCTACCGCCCGGTAACCGAGGGTCCGTGGGCAACCTACCTGTTGCTCGCCTTCGCCGCGGCCTTCCTGCTGCCACGCCAGTTCCACATGGGCTTCACCGAGAACCTGTCACCGCGTGCCCTGCCGATCGCGGCCTGGGGCTTCCCGTTGTTCCTGTTATTGCTCAACCTGCCGATCCCGCTGATCCTGTGGGCCGGTCAGATGAGCGGCACACCGGTCGCTCCTGACTACTACGTACTCGGCATCACGCTCGAGAGTGGCGGCACGCTGCTGCCGCTCATCGCCTACATCGGTGGCCTCTCCTCGGCCAGTGCGATGGTGATCGTGACCACGCTGGCGCTGTCGTCGATGTGCCTGAATCACCTGCTGCTACCAGTCACTTACCCCGACCCGAAACTTGACGTCTATCGCTGGCTGCTCTGGGGACGACGGCTGCTGATCGGCTTGATCATCTTCGCCGGCTTCATCTTCTACATGGTCCTGCAGCACAACCGCGGCCTGGTCGAACTCGGCCTGATTTCGTTTGTCGCCGTGGCCCAGTTCCTGCCCGGAGTGTTCGGCCTGCTCTACTGGCCGCGCGCCACCCGGATCGGCTTTCTGGCCGGTCTCGGCGCGGGCGCGATGATCTGGGCAGGCACCCTGCTGATTCCACTTCTGGAACGTGCCGGGGCGTTCGTGGTCGATCCTGAGGTGCTGCAACTGGTCGATCCGCAGGGACAGAACAAGTGGCAGTACGCCACCTTCTGGTCACTTGCCGTCAACGGGCTGCTATTCGTCATCTTCTCGCTGCTGACCCGGCCCGATGAGGAGGAGCGCGAGGCCGCCTACGCCTGCGTGCTCGATAGCATGGCGCCTCCACGCGGCGTAGTCACGGCAGAAAGCACCCACCAGTTCCGCCAGCAGCTGGCTCAGGTGATGGGTCCCAAGGCGGCAGAGCACGAGGTTCAGCAAGCCCTTGATGATTTGCAGATGGCGAGCGAGGAGGCGCGGCCCAACCAGCTCAGGCGACTGCGTGAGCGCATCGAACGCAACCTCTCCGGCCTGATGGGCCCGCAGATGGCGCGCATGATCGTCGACACCCGGTTGCGCCTGAATCCACTCGAACAGACGGCTCTCGGTGACAGCGTGCGCTTCATCGAAGAACGGCTGGAGCGCTCACGCAACCAGCTGCGCGGACTTGCCGTTGAACTCGACGCCTTGCGCCGCTACCACCGCCAGGTGCTTCAGGACCTGCCGATCGGCGTCTGCTCGGTCGGTCCGGCGAACGAGGTGGTGATCTGGAACCTGGCCATGGAGTTGATCTCGGGCATCTCCCGCAGCAGCGCGGTAGGCACGCCACTGGCCGAACTGCCCGCCCCCTGGGCCACGCTGCTGGTCGACTTCAGCGGGACCGACGACCTGCACGTACACAAGCGCCAGCTGGTGATCGAGAGCCGACTGCGCAGTTTCAACCTGCACCGCGCGGCCCTTGCCTCCCAGGAGAGTGATCACCCCGCCAGCGGCGACCTCGGGGCGGGAGGCATCGTTATCCTGCTCGAAGATCTGACCGACATCAGCACCCTCGAGGCCGAGTTGGCGCACAGCGAGCGGCTGGCGTCGATCGGCCGACTCGCCGCCGGGGTCGCCCACGAGATCGGCAACCCGGTAACCGGCATCGCCTGCCTGGCTCAAAACCTGCGTGAAGAGAGCGACCCGGACCAGCTGCGCGACAGCGTCGAAGCGATCCTCGAGCAGACCCGGCGCATTACCGAGATCGTGCAATCGCTGGTCAGGTTCAGCCACAGCGGCCAGCTGACGCGCGGCACCCACGCACCGATGCGGCTGCACGACACCGTCGAGGAGGCGATCCGCCTGGTCCGGTTGAGCCACAGCGGTCGCCAGGTTGAATGCATAAACACTTGCGACCCGGCACTCGAGTTGCTCGGCGACCGCCAGCGACTCGGTCAGGTGTTCGTCAATCTGCTGACCAACGCCTGCCACGCCTCGCAACCCGGTGACAGCGTGGAAGTGTACGGACGGCAGCGCGACGACCGCGTCGAAATTGTAATCCGGGATCAAGGCTGCGGGATGCCGAAATCGGTACGCAAGCGCATCTTCGAACCGTTTTACACCACGCGTGAACCGGGTGAAGGCACCGGTCTCGGCCTGTCGCTGGTCTACAGCATCGTTCAGGACCACGGTGGATCGATCACAGTCGACAGCCGTGAAGGTCAGGGAACGGCCATGCTGATCGATCTCCCAGGCCTGGCTGCGCCGGTCACGTCCAACAGCACGACCTCACCCTCGGAGGAACCCCAACGATGAACCGCATCCTGGTCATCGAAGACGAGCAGGTCATCCGCAAGGCACTTTGCCGCCTGCTCGAGCGTAACGGCTATCACACCGCCGAGGCCGACAGCATTGCCGAGGCCTCGCCATTGCTGGACCAGCAGGAGTTCGATCTGGTGATCGCCGACCTGCGGTTGCCAGAAGCTCCAGGCACCGACGTGATCCCGCTGGCGCAAGGCATACCGGTACTGGTGATGACCAGCTACGCCAGTGTCCGCTCCGCGGTCGATTCGATGAAGCTCGGCGCTGTCGACTACATCTCCAAGCCGTTCGATCACGACGAAATGCTTCTGCTGGTCGAACGTACCCTGTCACGCAGCCGCCTCGAGCGGCAAAAGAACGCCCTGAAATCCGACCTCGAACGCAGCTACCCGGTGACCGGCATGGTCGGAGACTGTGCCGCGATGCACGAAGCCTTCGACCGCATCCATCGGGTCGCACCCACCGATACCACGGTACTGATCCTCGGCGAGTCCGGAACGGGCAAGGAACTAGCCGCACGGGCGGTTCATGAAAACAGTGCGCGCAGCGATGCCCCCATCATCACCGTCAACTGTGCCGCAATCCCTGAGGGGTTGATCGAGTCGGAGCTCTTCGGCCACGAAAAAGGCGCCTTCACGGGCGCGGTCGAGGCTCGCCAGGGGTTGATCGAGATGGCTGACGGCGGCTCGCTGTTCCTCGACGAAATCGGCGAACTGTCGTTGTCGACCCAGGCGCGTCTGCTGCGCGTCCTGCAACAGGGTGATATCCGCCGCGTCGGTGCTGATCACGACCGTATCGTCGACATCCGCCTGATCGTGGCGACCCACCGTGACCTGCGCCAAATGGTCGCCGAGCAGCGCTTCCGCGAGGATCTCTACTTCCGCCTGCGGGTAATGGAAATCCTGCTCCCACCGCTACGCGAGCGCGAGGGAGACATCAACACCCTCGCCGAATATCTTCTCACCAAGATCTGCTCGCGACTCAATCGCCAACCACTGGCATTTGCTCCCGACGCTCGCCAAGCGATTCGTGCCTACCCCTGGCCTGGCAATGTTCGTGAAATGGAAAACGCCATCGAGCGAGCGGTAATCCTCAGCGACGACACCCAACTCGGAACACGCGCCCTGGCACTCGGGCCGGTGACACCGGTAGACGATCCAGCCAAGCCTGCACCACCGCGGACCGACCAGTCACTCGAAGCCTACTTCCGCCAGTTCGTTCTCGAGCACCAGGGCGGCCTGACTGAAACCGAGTTGGCGCGCCGTCTGGGCATCAGCCGCAAGGCGCTCTGGGAGCGCCGCCAGCGCTTTGACCTGCCACGTTCCAAGCACTGACTACCCCTTCCCATGGCCGTGGATATCCCATAATATGTTTTGTTGAGCTCATAAATATTCGTGTTGCGGACTTAGCCCGGACACGGCTGCTGGCTACCGCTCGCAACCTGCATGGTATGGTTATCAGCTTGAACCGAACCGCCCCAGATCACGCAACGAAAAAATCTAAGAAACCTCTGATCAAGCTTGGGCATCTTGGGTGCAAGATTACGAGTTCAAGACTTGTTCAGAGGTTCACTAAAGTCCCGGCCAGGTCTCGGGACACCCGTCCGACTGTAAGGGAGAGAGACAGATGACGACGAAGGTCTACGACGTTCCAGCTGATTTCGAAGCCAACGCGCTGATCAACGAGGCGCAGTACCAAGAGATGTACCAGCGCTCGATCGACGATCCAGAGGGCTTCTGGGCCGAGCAGGCCGAGAAGTTCCTGACCTGGTCCAAGCCCTGGGACAAGGTGATGGACTACGACTTCAACAAGGCGTACATCCGTTGGTTCGAGGGTGGCAAACTCAATGTCAGCGCCAACTGCCTTGACCGTCATCTTGAGACGCGCGGCGACCAGGTAGCGATCATCTGGGAAGGCGACGATCCAAACGTCGACAAGAAGATCACCTACCGCGAGTTGCATGCCGATGTCTGCCGCTTTGCCAACGCGCTCAAGGCGCGTGGCGTCAAAAAGGGCGACCGCGTCTCGATCTATATGCCGATGGTGCCCGAGGTCGCGGTGGCCATGCTCGGCTGTGCGCGTATCGGCGCAGTCCACTCGATCGTGTTCGGCGGCTTCTCCGCCGACGCCCTCAAGAACCGCATCCTCGATTCCGACTGTCAGGTGGTGATCACCTCCGACGAAGGGCGTCGCGGCGGTCGCGCTGTACCGCTGAAGACCAATGCCGACAAGGCACTGGAGGGCTGCCCCAACGTCCACACCGTGTTCGTCGTCCAGGTCACCGGCAATGATGTGCCGATGCAGGACGGGCGTGACGTCTGGTACCACGAGAGTCTCCAGGCGGCCTCTCCCGACTGCGAACCGGAGGAGATGGACGCCGAAGATCCGCTGTTCATCCTCTATACGTCGGGCTCGACCGGCAAACCAAAGGGTGTACTGCACACCACCGGCGGCTACAGTCTCTACGCGGCGATCACCCACAAGTACGTCTTCGACTACCAGGACGGCGATATCTACTGGTGCACCGCCGATGTTGGCTGGGTGACCGGCCACAGCTACATCATCTACGGCCCGTTGGCCAATGGCGCGACCACGGTGATGTTCGAAGGCGTGCCGACCTACCCCGACGCCGGGCGCTTCTGGCAGGTGGTCGACAAGCACCAGGTCAACATCTTCTACACCGCACCGACGGCGCTCCGTGCCTTGATGGGCCAGGGTGACGAATTCGTTACCAAGACCTCGCGCAAGAGCCTGCGTCTGCTCGGCAGTGTCGGTGAACCTATCAACCCCGAGGCGTGGGAGTGGTACCACCGTGTCATCGGCGAGGACCGCTGCCCAATCGTCGACACCTGGTGGCAGACCGAGACCGGCGGCATCCTGATCACACCGCTGGCCGGGGCAACCAAGCTCAAGCCTGGCTCGGCCACACGACCTTTCTTCGGTATCTGCCCGGAACTGGTCGATGACCAGGGCAACGTGCTCGAAGGCGCCGCTTCCGGAAATCTGGTCATCACCCGGCCGTGGCCAGGCATGATGCGCACCGTCTACGGTGACCAGCAGCGCTTCTACGACACCTATTTCTCGATGTACAAGGGCTACTACTTCACTGGTGACGGCTGCCGTCGCGACGAGGACGGCTACTACTGGATCACCGGCCGCGTCGATGACGTCATCAACGTCTCCGGTCACCGCATGGGCACCGCCGAGGTCGAAAGCGCACTTGTTTCGCACCATGCTGTCGCCGAAGCCGCCGTGGTCGGTTACCCGCACGAGATCAAGGGCCAGGGCATCTACGCCTACGTCACCCTGATGAACGGCGTCGAGGCGACCGATGAGTTGCGCAAGGAGTTGGTCAAACACGTGCGTACCGAGATCGGTCCGATCGCCTCGCCCGACGTCATCCAGTGGGCGCCGGGGCTACCGAAGACCCGCTCCGGCAAGATCATGCGCCGCATCCTGCGCAAGGTGGCTGAGAACGAACTTGGCAGCCTTGGTGACACCTCGACGCTGGCCGACCCGTCGGTGGTCGACGACCTGATCGCCAACCGCGCCGGCAAGTAGTCTCCCCGCCTGCAAGCCCGCCCGCCGACATTCGGTGGGCGGGCTTTTTCTATGTCCCTACATAAAATGCGGGCCGCACTTCGATACTAAGGAACCTCTGATCAAATCATGAAACTTCGTCCAGACTTAACCAGAGGTTCCTGAAGGATACCTATACTCAATTTCATCGGGGTTGAATTCCCAACGGCAGGCGCCATCTAGGAGGCAGGGCGCCGATACCCGTTCGACGCACCGGCCATAGCAGGACCAATGGATGAACGAAACTGACCCGATCGAACCCGAACTGGTCGAACCGGGCGACGATGATCAGGCGTCGCAGGCTCTGGGTGGTGAAATCGCCATCGCCAGCGAAATTCTGCCCAGCACGCTGCACCTGCTGCCACTGTCCGAGCGCCCGTTCTTCCCGGCCCAGGCCCTGCCACTATTGCTGAACGAAGAGGCGTGGCTGGAGACGGTACAGAAGGTTGGCGAGGCACCCCAGCACGCGGTCGGCCTGCTGCTCAGCCGCGCCGAGAATACCGAGGAATCGGCACCCAGTGACTTCCACGCCGTCGGTACCGTAGCGCGCATGTACCAGCCGATGCGTGCCAGCGGCAAGATCCAGTTCATCGCCGAAGGGTTGCGCCGGTTCCGCGTGGTCCGCTGGCTGCAGCCGGAGGCCCCCTACCTGGCTCAGGTCGAGTACCTCGATGACCATGTTGACGCCAAAGAGGCAGAGTTGCGCGCCTACGCCATGGCGCTGATCAGCGCCATCAAGGAACTGCTGCCTCTGAACCCGCTCTACAGCGAGGAATTGAAAAACTTCGCCAACCGTTTCAGTCCCAACGAGCCGTCGACACTGGCCGACTTCGCCGCCAGCCTGACGACGGCCGACAAGGAGGAACTGCAGGCCGTACTCGAAACCCTCGACGTACGCCAGCGCATGGAGAAGGTGCTGATCCTGATCCGCAAGGAGATCGAGGTGGCACGCCTGCAGGCCAAGATCAGCCAGCAGGTCGAGGACAAAATGACCGAGCAGCAGCGGCAGTTTTTCCTGCGCGAGCAGCTCAAGATGATCCAGAAGGAACTCGGCCTCGCCAAGGACGACCGGACCGCCGACATCGACCGTTTTCGCGGGCGCCTCGAGGCACTGACCCTGCCCGAACAGGCGCAGCAGCGCATCGACGAGGAGTTGGAGAAACTGGCGATCCTCGAGTCAGGCTCACCCGAGTACGCGGTCACCCGCAACTACCTCGACACCCTGACCGCGCTACCCTGGGGCCTCCATTCCGAGGACAAGCTCGACCTCGACGCGGCCCGAAAGATCCTCGACCGCGACCACGACGGCCTCGACGACGTCAAGGATCGCATTATCGAGTTTCTCGCGGTCGGCGCGCTGACGCAGTCCATCTCCGGATCGATCCTGCTGCTGGTCGGTCCACCCGGGGTCGGCAAGACCTCCATCGGCCGCTCGATCGCCACCGCGCTTGGCCGCAAGTTCTTCCGCTTCAGCCTTGGCGGCATGCGCGACGAGGCCGAGATCAAGGGCCACCGCCGCACCTACATCGGCGCCATGCCAGGCAAGTTCATCCAGGCGATCAAAGAGGTTGGAGTCGCCAACCCGCTGATCATGCTCGATGAAATCGACAAGGTCGGCGCTTCCTACCAGGGCGACCCGGCGTCAGCACTGCTCGAGGTTCTCGATCCCGAGCAGAACAGCGAGTTCCTCGACCATTTTCTCGATGTTCGCTTCGACCTGTCGAAGGTGCTGTTCGTCTGCACCGCCAACCAGCTCGACACCATCCCCGCGCCGCTGTTCGATCGCATGGAGACCATCCGGCTCGGTGGCTACATCACCGCGGAAAAGCTGGTCATCGCCAAAAACCACCTCTGGCCGCGACAGCTCGAACGGATGGGGGTCAAGCGCAGCAAGGTCAAGATCAGTGACGCGGCCTTACGTCGGGTGATCGAAGGCTACGCTCGCGAGGCCGGCGTGCGCGGGCTCGAGAAACGACTCAGTGCCATCATCCGCAAGGCCGTGGTCAAGATCGTTGGTGGCGAGACGGGTACGATCCGCATCGGCCAGCAGTCGGTCGAGGCGTACCTGGGCCGGCCACCGTTCCGGCCGGAACAGCCACTGTCGGGGATCGGTGTGGTCACCGGCCTGGCATGGACGCCGGTGGGCGGCACCACACTGAGCATCGAGGCCAGCCAGGTGCATGCCAAGCAGCGTGGTTTCAAGCTGACCGGCAAACTCGGCGAAGTGATGCGTGAATCGGCCGAAATTGCCTACAGCTACGTCGCCGCCCACCTGGAGCAGTTCGGCGCCCCTGCCGACTTCCTCGACAACGCCTTCATCCACCTGCACGTTCCCGAGGGCGCGACGCCGAAGGACGGGCCAAGCGCCGGGGTGACGATGGCGACGGCACTGCTCTCGCTGGCGCGCAAGCGCAAGCCTCGCTCGCTAGCGATGACCGGAGAACTGACCCTGACCGGGCAAGTACTCCCGGTCGGTGGTATTCGCGAGAAAGTGATCGCCGCGCGACGCATCAAGATCAGGGAGTTGATCCTGCCTGAATCCAACCGTGGTGATTTCGAGGAACTGCCCGATCACATCCGTGACGGGATCACGGTCCACTTTGCCAGTGACTACCCGGACGTGGCCGAGGTCGTTTTCGCCGGACGCTGACCTGTGCGGCCCGCCCCCTGACAGGCTGGCATGGGTTACTGCCAGCCGGTGACATGCCGCTCGACGATGTCGCCGAGCGCCGCGATGTGGTCGGGCCGTGTGTTCAACGCCGGGATGTAGTGGTAGGTCTCGCCGCCCGCACCAAGAAACAGGTTGCGGTTCCCAACGACGATCTCCTCGAGCGTCTCCAGGCAGTCGGCGGCAAAACCCGGGCAAATCACCTGCACGTGACCGACCCCATCGGCACCCCATTGCGCCAGTGTCCGATCGACGTACGGCTGCAGCCAGGGTTCACGGCCGAACCGCGACTGGTAGGCGAGCAACCACTCGTCATCGGCCAGGCCAAGTTCCGTGGCCAAGGCCGAAGCCGTGGCCGAACAGTGCTCGGGATAGGCGTCGCCCTCCTCGGCGAAACGCTGCGGGATGCCGTGCAGCGAGACCAGCAACCGATCAGGCCGACCGTGTTTGGCCCACGATTCGCGCACACTGGCGGCGAGGGCGGCAATGTAGCCAGGTTCGGTGTGGTAGTCGTGCACCAGGCGCAGTTCCGGGTACCAGCGTGTCGACTTCAGGGCCTCGGCGACGGCATCGAACGTACTGGCGGACGTCGTGGATGAGTACTGCGGGTAGAGCGGCAACACCAGAATCCGCTCACAACCCGCCGCCTGCAGCTTGGTCAAGGCAGCGGCAATCGATGGTTCGCCATAACGCATGGCCAGTTCGAGGTGGCAGCGTCCCGGCAGCCGGCGCCCCAGTGACTCACGTAGCGCCGTGGCCTGGTGGCAGCTGATAGCCAGCAGTGGTGAACCTTCTTCGCTCCAGACCGACGCGTAGCTCTTGGCCACTTTCCCTGGCCGGAGGCGCAGGATGACGCCATGCAGAATCAGCCACCAGAGTGGCCGAAAGATGTCGACGACCCGACGATCCCAGAGGAACTCGGCGAGAAAGCGGCGTACCGCTGTCGGCGTCGGTGCCACGGGTGAGCCGAGGTTGGTCAGCAGGATGCCGATCCGTTCCGAAACCGCTTCACCTGGTGCCGTCACGACAAGACCCTCATCCATAGCGGATCAACCCGCGACCCCGATCGCTGACATGAGAAACCAGCACAGAGCGTACCAGGGGGCCAAAAACCGATCACGAAGCCAGCGTGGCCATAAATGACCGGGCAAGAAGTTTCGCTAGCGAGTTCGGCGACCGGCATATCCGGCTTCCGGACGCCGCACTAGTGGGCCATGCGGGAAGTTCTGTAACCCTCAGCCAGTTCACAAGCCGGGTTGGCCAGGC
>QNFN01000016.1 GCA_003645555.1 Gammaproteobacteria bacterium
CGCCTGCGAGGAGGATCAGCAGTTCCAGTATCGGTGTCACGTGGCTCTCCGGTTCATGACGGAATTCTAGCCGCATAAGCCCGGCACGTTGCAAATAGACCGGGTGTGGCCAAGACTTTGCGGATTGAGGGGGTATGTATGGCCGTAACGACAACCGGACAGCTGATCTACGCTACCGGCACAGGCAGGTAGGGGGACGCCGCCAGGAAGCCAGGACCGTTCATGACAAGCAAACCAGATGACAGCCTTATCGCCCGCGCCCTTGATTATGGTACCCGGGCGCACCAGCGTATTGATCACCAGCGCAAGTACACCAACCAGCCGTACGAGGTGCACCTGAAAGCGGTGGCGATCCTGCTACGCGAGGTGACCGACGACGCCGGGGTGATCGCCGCGGCATGGCTGCACGATACCGTTGAGGACACCGCGGCGACGATCGAGGACATCCGCCACGAGTTCGGCGATCGTGTCGCCCAGCTGGTTGGCGAGTTGACTGACGTCAGCAAACCGAGTGACGGTAACCGAGCCGTGCGCAAGGCGATAGATCGTGCCCATCTGGCCACCGCCTCGCCCGAGGCGAAAACGGTCAAACTCGCTGATCTGATCGACAATTGCCGTGATATCTGCACCCACGATAAGGGCTTCTGCCGGGTCTACCTTGGCGAGATGGCGGCGCTGCTCGGTGTGCTCGGCGACGGCCATCCAGCGCTATTTGCACGGGCGCGCAAGACCTGGCTCAAGCACGCCAAGGCGATCGGGCTGTCGGCAGAATTAATCAATTCGGATGACCAGGCCGCATTGCCGGTTGCATCCATGCGTGCCAACCGGGTGCCGCGACTGTTTATCGAGGCTTTCACCGCCGAGGCAATCGCCGAGCCGCTGGTTTCGTTTGACGGCGAGCGACGGGCGCTGTCGGTGGCTGGGGTGCTGGCGCACAGTCCGCGCACCGTTATCGGTATTCGCAACAATGGCCGGATCGCCGGCTACGCCCTGGTCACGGAATTGAAGCAGGGTACTTGCGGTTCACACCTGCGGACATTCCATCCCGGGCAACTGCTCTCCTCGAACGCACCCATGGCTGACGTCATCCAGGTGCTGACCCGGCACAAGCAGGCGTTTGTCACAGTGTTCGGTCAGGTCGGTGGCATCATCACGCGTCGTGACGCCCAGAAACCGGTGGTGCGGATGTGGTTGTTCGGCATCATTACCCTGATCGAGATGCGCTTGACGGAACTGATTCGCGAGCGCTTCCCCGAGGCGACCTGGCCGGCGCTGATTACCCCGTCACGGCTGGAGAAGGCGCAGGCGCTGAAGACAGAGCGGGAGCGTCTCGGTCATGCCTGTGACGCGGTCGATTGCCTGCAACTCGGTGACAAGGCGCGCATCGTCATCACCGACCCGGAGGCGCTCGAGGAGTTCGATTTCGAATCGCGCGGGGCGGCGAAGAAGGTGGTCAAGGAGCTCGAGAGCCTGCGCAATCACCTGGCCCATTCACAGGATATCGTCAGTCACAATTGGGCTCAGATCGCGCGTATTGCCCGCCGGCTGGAACCGCAGCACGATGTTCCCACCTCGTAAGGGAGCCTCCGGTCAAGTCATGGACTGGCAGCCTGGGCCTGGAAAGCCGCCTGATTTGGCCTCGCCCGTTTTTGACCAGAAATCCCAAGGCGCCCGTGCCGACCCTGGGTCCTCATTGCACGAAGTGCATGTGACACGGCGCAATGGCACAACGGTGGACCGCGATCGTGATAGAAGGACGATCAGCGAGCGAGTACGGCCTTTATCCTCTCCTGCAGGTGCTCCGGGGTGAACGGCTTATAGAGGTAGTCGCTGACACCGTAGCCATCGAGCAATTCACCGGTGGCGGTGTCATTTTCACGCAATAGCAGGACAAACGGCAGGCCGGCCCAGGTGAGGGAGGTGCGCAGCTGGCGCAACAGCGCTTTTGGTTCCGTGCCGGGGATGTCTATATCGAGCAGCAGCAGGCGGATGGTGCTCTCCCGATGCAGGATTTCAAGTGCCGCGTCGATGCCCGATGCCGTGACGATATCCAGGCCGATCGAGTCGAGTATCTGGCGTAGTGCATTCTCCTGTGTGTCATTGGGCTCGACGAGCAGGATGTCCGGATGTGCCGCATTTCTCTCCTGCATGGCGGTTGCGAGTGGTGGCAGGGTGGTTACGGGGTGGTCGTGTACCTCGCAAAGCGCGCGCCAGAAACGGCCACCCAGGACACGGGATGCCTCGTCCGCAGTGGTTACACCGGAAATTATCCAGTCCGCGGCCACGGCGCTCAATGTCCGACCGTGATTCCGGGTAGCCTCGCGTAACGAGGCGAGGTCGTTGTGGCCGGCGACCAGCGCCTCGCGTAACGAATCCCCGATCTCGATGATCTCGGCTATCGGCAGCCGGCCGCTGTAGCCGGTGAAATCGCACTTTTCACACCCGATGGTGATTGCGCCTACCGGTATGCCGGTGACTTCGGTGAAGAGTTGCGACGCAGGATCTGCCGTATCTCCAGGCGGTTGTTTGCACTCCGGGCAGGCCCGGCGCAGGAGTCGCTGTGCGCTGACTCCTATGACCGAATCGGCGATAAGGGCCGAAGGTACGTCGAGGTCGAGCAGCCGGGGTACCGCGGTCAGTGCGTCGTTGGTGTGCAGTGTCGAAAGCACGAGGTGACCGGTGAGGGCCGCCTGCACGGCGATGTCGGCGGTCTCTGCATCACGGATCTCACCCACCAACACGATATCCGGGTCCTGGCGCAGGATCGAGCGCAGGGCGCTGGCAAAGGTCAACCCTGCCGTTTCGTTCACCTCGACCTGTGAGATGCCAGTAATCTCTTGTTCGACCGGGTTCTCGATGGTGATGATGTTGACCCCGGTGTGGTTGAGCCGCTCCAGGAGAGCGTAAAGAGTGGTCGTCTTTCCGGAACCGGTGGGTCCGGTGATCAGGAAGATGCCGGCCGTCTGCTGGATCAGGCGCAGCATCGCCGCCAGTTCCGAGGGCGGGAACTCGAGCTGTTCCAGCGTGGTGGTCTCGCCCAGTTCGTGCAGCCGCATGACCAGCCGCTCGCCGCCGCGGCAGGGCAGGGTGGAGATACGCAATTCGATCTCGCGGCCCTGGTAGGTAGTTGCCAGTTGGCCGTCCTGCGGCGTGCGGTCACTGCTCGGGTCCATGCCGCTGACTGCCTTGAACTGGCGTACCAGCGAGTGGAATACCGCAGTCGGCAGGGTCGCGATTCGTTGCAGAACACCGTCCACCCGGCAGCGGATCACGCCGCCACCGGCGAACGGCTGTACATGGATGTCCGAGGCGCGGCGCTCGATGGCGATGCGCAGCAGACGCAGGCCGAGCCGGGTCGCAGCGCTTTCGTGGGAGCTGTTGGCTGCCTCGTCGGACGGCCCGCGTTCCTCGTCGAGGTTGACCAGCCGCTCGGTCTGCTGGCGCAACGCCCGGCTGTAGTTGGCGGTGATGGTGTTGTCGATCGCCTCCGGTGGGGCGATCTGCAGTATGACGGTGCGAGCCGAGACCGCTTGGATCTGTTCCAGCGCCTCTTTGTCGAACGGGTTGCTGACCGCGACGACAAGTTGGTTCCCATGTTCGGACAGTGGCAGTGCGAGGTACTTGCGCGCTGTAGCCTCGGGCACCAGTCGGCAGGCGAAAGGCTTGGCTGCGGCGAGGTCGGCGGTTTCAAAGCCGTAGTTGTTGGCGACCGCATCGGCCAGGGCATCATCGCTGATCTGGAGGGCGTTGGTGAGTTGGCGCCAGACGTCCTGGAAATTATCGCAAGGCGGGAGCGATTCCGGCGTAGTTGCCTTGTCCGGAAACGCGGCCTTGATTGCCTCGTGCAACCAGCGCAGGTACTCGGGTGATCCTTCGTCGGTCATTTCGTTCATCGTGAGCCGATTTCGATCTGTCCCGGTCCGGAGGCGTCAGCGCTCAGGCGCAGCGTGCGGCCGTGATAGCTCGTTTCGAGGATGTAGCCCTGATTGTCCGGGCTGTAGAGAACCAGACCATGCAGAAAGTCGATTGGTACGCTGTCGGGCAAGGTGCCGAACTCCTGTCGATACGTTTCGATATCAGCGGCGGTGTGACGCATGAACTCCTCAAGCTGTTGGATGGTTTCGTCGCTTGATTGGGGGGTGATGAGATCAGCGATGACGTGGCGCTGAGAGAAAAGTGCCAGCACGAGTACGCTCCAGGTCACCAGCGTGAGTGGCCATTTTGAACCGGCGGGTCTGGCGTGAGTGGCCAGTTGCGCTTTCCGCTCCCACGAGTCGACCTCCTGCTGTGCGGCGGAGATCGTGCTATTCAGGTCATCTGTTCTGGACATGTTCTGTTCCCGGGTCGAGGGTCAGTGTGCATAGCGGTTGCATTGCTTAAAGAGACCGAAGGCATGACCGTGAGGATGATTGGCCAGTACGTGGGCGCGGCAGTCTTCGTACTGCTGGTGCGAGTTGGCCGTACTGCTGGAACCGCCCGGTGCTACGCCTTGTTGGGACGTGGCCTGCGTGGGTCCGCCCCCCATAACGGTCGTCTGCTGGCCTGGTTGCTGCGGTTGTGGTTTCAGGATTTGAGGCTGGAGAACAGGTTGCGGCTGTGGCTGTGCTATGGGCTGCGGGGTGGGTTGTGCCATGGGTTGTTGAGTGGGCTGGTTTTTTTTCGGGGCTTGTAGTGCTTTGATAATGGAATCATGACGGGTTTCGGCATTGAGCAGTGGCACGACCATGGCAACTGACTCAATCGTCCAAGCATAGGCGCTATGAGGTAACACGCGCGCAATAGCTTGCAGGTAGCGTGTCTGTTCAGCATTTTTCGCCACCAGCACCAGATAGGGGATGTCTTTGCCTTCGAACGGACCGTAGTGATGCGAACTCTGGAACAGGTACTCCTCAAGATGCCCGAAGTTGAGCAAATCCGGACCGAACGACAGGCGTGAGAGTTCTGATGGGAGCTCACCCTCCTTGCCAGCTTTGAACCTGGGGATGCGACCTTCGACCTCGTACTCGGCGTGGAACACCGTGCGCAGCGTATCGATACTGGTCAGTACCTGGACGACACGGGCGCGCACGAGGTAGTCGTTGTAGACGGGTATGGCCAGAGTCATCAGGGTCCCGAGGACCGCCACCGCGATCATCAGGTCCATCAAGGTGAAGCCGGAATGGCTTCGACGTGCATGGCGTCTGTGCAACGGATGACTCCTGGTCGACGGGTGTGCCGCAACGGCACAATAAACCTAGCAGATGCCGTGCAATCATCAATAATCAGGGAACCGCAATTTTTTCAGGATGACGGTCCTCGTCCCATGATCCGGATCATGCTGCTCCGAGTACATGCTCCCAAAGCATCAGCAGCGCGAAGCCAACCAGGATCGTGCCGGTGCCGGCATTGACCGCAACCTGCACCCGGGGACGTGCGAGCCAGCGTCGAACGCTGACCGCCGCCCAGGCCAGTGGGACCTGCCAGACGATGTTGATCACCAGCAGCACCAGCGCGAGAAAGATCAGCTGAATCGTCACGCTACCGTGCGTCGGGTCGACGAAGTTTGGCAGCAGTGCCAGGAACAGCACGATCACCTTCGGGTTGAGCAGGTTGCAGAGGATGGCGTCACGCACCGCCTTGTGTGCACTCACCTGCGTGGCACCGTCGAGACGCAGGGTGTGACCACGGAAGCCCTGCAGGCCGATCCAGCCGAGGTAGAGGGCGCCGACGATGGCCAATGCCTTGAACAGCACCGGCGAGGCAGCGATTACGGCTGAAACCCCGAGGATCGCCAGCAACGTATGGCCGGCGAGCCCGATCTGAACGCCGGCGACCGTGGCCAGGCCGACCCGGTGCCCCGAGCCGAGGGCGTAACGCAGAATCAGGAGGGGGTCCGGGCCGGGTGTGAGTACGATCGCTCCCACTGTCAGGCTGTAGGCGAACAGGGTGGTCGGGTCGACGGGCATGGGCAGGGCTCGAATTCGGGTGATCGAAAAGCGTAACGCCACCCGGAGGTGGCGCTACTTCATTATACGGACGGGTGTTGCCTGGGTTTCAGATCACCCCGTTCTTGGCCAGGTCCTTGATCAGCAGTCCAATGAACTCCTTGATGGTCGACTCCAGCTTACCACCGGCGATGGTCTCGGACTGGGCCGACCAGATCATGCCTGCATCGACATCGTAGAGGTTGGTCTCGATGGTAAAGACCTGGAAGCTGGTCACCGTGGCTGGCTGGTTCACCACCGAGTAGCTGGTCCGGTAGTAAGCGTGCCAGTTGTCGCGGTTGTGACTTGGGTAGTAGGGCGAGCCGCCGCTGACGTAGGTGCGTCCCGGGTTGACCACGTTGTCGGTCCGCTGTCCGGTCACTTTGGCGATGATCACCGAGTTGGCGCCCGCGGCTTTCATCTTGGCGACCGTGGCATTCTTGTTCTCGAGTTCAGCCAGGCTCATGTGCTGGTAGCTGGAGACACCCTTGACGCCCTTGGCGGCAAGTTGGCGGGTGAACTCGTCCTCGAACAGGCGTCGAGTGAAGTCTGTCTTTGCAGCACCGATAATGAAAATGGATTTCACCGCACCACCCTTGTACTCAGGGTTGGTCCAGGTGGCATCCATGGAGGTGGCGGCACAGCCACCGAGCAGCATCAATGCCAGCAGGGGCAGAATCAGGCGGAAGGATTTCATCGCGCGGTTACTCCGGGTAAAGGCTTGGTCAAGGATAACCCCATCAGGCGTGGCTGCAAGCCCGACGATAATGGTTGATCCGCATCCAGTGATCCGCACAATGGCCGTATGCAACACCGCCGCGCTCCCAGCTACCCGGTCGATGACAGCATGCGCAAACGCGCAAAGATCCCACATGAGCTGTTTCTCACCAACCTGATTGGCAACCACATCCTGCTTTTTGTCTCGACACTGGGTATGGCCAGTCACAACATCGTGCCGGTAATGTCGGTGCCGGTGATCTCCGTCGCCATTCTCGGCTTCACCCTGTGGCGTGCACAACGTGCACGACGTGCCCGTCGCAGAGATGACTGGTACGTCATGGCGCACTGGCAGGTGGCGGCACGGTTCAGTCGCCTCTTTATCGGCATGTTGGCACTGCTGGCGTTGTCGGCGGCCTTCGCCTGGTTCGGTTATGACGCGTTCGGGATGCGCAAGGAGACGGCGCTGGCCCTGGTCGGTGGTGTCGGCATGCTGCCGACCATGATCACCATGCTGGTGATGATCGTCATCGAGTCGGATGTTCTGCATCAGGCGGCGCACGGACGCCTGCCGCCATGGATCGTACGTCGATTTCCTCCTCCCGACGGCATGGAGTTGCAGCTGCCCCCGGGTGGATGAGGGTGGCCGCGGGTTGCCTGGCGTCACTTCCGGGCTGACGATTTTCTGCCAGACTGTGCAAACGGGAGCCGTACCCGTTGCCGATCAGGGAGTGCCGCCATGCACCGAGTTTGCCTGCTGCTTGTCGTCCTGGCCGTGACCTTCGCCACCACTGTCGCATCGGCCCAGTCGAAGCCCCCGAAGCGCGAGATCGTCCAGGTCGCCGGTGATCTCTACCGGTTCCACAACAATTTTCACGTTTCGGTTTTCCTGGTGACACCGGACGGCGTCATCGCCACCGACCCGATCAATGCAGATGCCGCGGCCTGGCTCGAGAACGCTATCCGCGAACGCTTTGGCAAGGAGATCCGCTACGTCATCTACTCACACGACCACCGTGATCATATCGCCGGCGGCGAGGTGTGGGCCGACACGGCGACGGTGATCGCCCACGAAAATGCCCGGCGTGCCATCATCGGTGAGCAGCGGCCAACCGCTGTGCCGCAGGTGACCTTCAGCGATCGCCTCACTGTCGAACTCGGTGGCAAGCGGGTCGAGGTGATCTACCCGGGGCGCAGCCACTCCGACAACCTGGTCGTGCTGCGTTTCCCTGACGAAAGGGCACTGTTCGCGGTCGATTTCATCTCGGTCAAGCGGGTCGCCTACAAGGATCTGCCCGACTCCTACTGGCCCGATTGGCTCGATACACTGCGCGTGGTCGAAGGCCTCGACTTCGACATCCTGGTTCCCGGCCACGGCCCGAATGGCACCCTGGCCGACGTCGTCGAGCACCGCGCCTACCTGCAGAGCGTCCACGATCAGGTCCTGGCGGCACTGCGCGAAGGGCTGAGCCTGGAGGAGACCCAAAAGCGGATCGACCTGTCCGCATACGACCAGCTGGGTATGTTCGAACAGTGGGCGCCGCTCAATGTCGAGGGGATGTACCGGCGGTTGGCGTTGCAGCGGCGTGGCAACTGACCTGCTGTTGGCGATGGAGTGGCTACATGGCTGACTTGATCGGGCAACTCGTCGATCTGGTGGGGCGCAACCACGTCCTCGAAGGTGACGATGTCGCCGCACGCCCGGCGGGCTGGCGATTGGGGCCGAGCGCAGCCCGGGCCATTGTCCGCCCGGCTGATACCACCCAGGTCGCGGCGGTACTGCGCCTGTGTCATGCCACCGGGCAACCGGTCGTGACTCACGGTGGCCGTACCGGGGTCGTCGGTGGGGCGGTGACGACCGCCGATGATATTGCGCTGTCCCTGGAACGGTTGACCGAAATCGAAGAGGTCGATGTCGCCAACCGCACCATGTGTGTGCAGGCCGGGGTACCGCTGCAAGTGGTGCAGGAACGTGCCGATGCCGAAGGCCTGCTGTTCCCGCAGGATCTGGGCGCGCGCGGTACGGCCACCATCGGTGGCATGGTCGCGACCAACGCAGGCGGCAATCGGGTGATCCGCTACGGCATGATGCGCGACATGGTGCTTGGCCTCGAGGCGGTACTCGCCGATGGAACCGTGGTTTCGTCATTGCACAAGGTGATCAAGAACAACGCCGGCTACGACCTGCGCCAGCTTTTTGTCGGTAGCGAGGGGACGTTGGGTGTGGTCACCCGGATCGTGCTGCGGTTGCGGCCCAAGCCACGCAGCCAGAGCACCGCGCTGCTCGCCGTGCCCGGTTTTTCCGCCGTAGTCGACCTGCTCTCCGAACTGGAGGCCGCCCTCGGCGGCCAACTCAGCGTGTTCGAGGTGATGTGGGACGACTACTACGCGCTGTCGGCACTGACCGCCTGGCGTCGCCGGGACGCACCATTGGAACCGGGCTCGTCACCATTCTATGTGCTGGTCGAGTCACTCGGCGGTGATGCCGAGGAGGACGGTGAACGCTTCACGAAGGCGCTAGGCGCGGCGCATGACAAGGGGCTGGTTGGTGAGGCGGTGATCGCCCACTCGGAACAGGAGCGGCTGAACCTGTGGGCCGTACGCGACAACGTGGAATGCCTGCACGACCTCGACCCGGTCTTTCTGTTTGATGTCAGCCTGTCGATCGGTGATATGCAGGACTACGTCGCCGAGATGGCTGAAGGTCTCGGTGCCCGCTGGCCCGAGCACCGGCTGATCGTCTTCGGTCACCTCGGTGACGGCAACCTGCACGTGGTCGTCGCTGTGGGTGACGGCTCCGACACGGCACGTGCTGCGGTGGAGACGATTGTCTATGGCGGTATCGAACAGCGCGGCGGTTCGATCTCGGCCGAGCACGGCATCGGGCTGGAGAAACGCGACCACCTGCACCACAGTCGCAGCCCGGCCGAGCTGGCACTGATGCGGTCATTGAAACGGACGCTCGATCCGGACGGGATTCTCAACCCGGGCAAGGTGCTGGACGACTAACGCAGACCTTCTGCCGCCAGCCGCTGTTTGACACGGATCTGTACCGCGTGACCGACCGACTGCGCCCAGTGCTGGCTCGCCTGCATCGATTGCAGCGTGACCTGCGGCATTATGCTGATTGCCTTCTTTCCAGCTGGCGTACGATAGAACGCCACCAACGCCTCGATCTCCGTGAGCGTGAAGTGCTGTTGGTAGATCGGATAGATCGACGCAAACAGGCCGTGTTCACCATCGAGACGGGCGTCGAGTACCACGCGTGTCTCCTGTGCAACCATCTCCAGTGCGCGTAGTGAAAGTCGCGGATTGCCCGTCGCAAACAGCGCCTGCATCTGCTGGACGTAAGCTTCGCTGAACCGGGTCTTCATCTGCGTAGCACCGGTCACCTCCATCAGGTCCTGAATGGCGGTCTTCATGGCCGGGGTCATAGTTTCGGCCGCGGTCAGCGTCGGGGCGATGAGCAGCAGCAGGACAGAGAGAAGATTCCGGATAGTCATCGGTTGCAAGTCCATCATTTCAACTTGGGTTCATGCTGGCACGCCTTTCGGGTGCTGCCCATCCCCCGATCGAAGTAGATACCGCATGCTGCCGGAAGCGGCGGGTGGTTGGCAGTTGATGCAGGTCAACCCGGTGATCCAGCGTCAAACCACATTGGTGCCTAGAATGGATGAATTCATGCAGCTGGCCTGCATCCTCCATGGCCTACGGAATCAGGAGCCCCTATGACGCAGAAATATGCATCGATACTCGACACCATCGGTCGTACACCGGTCGTTCGCATCAACCACATCGCCCCCGCGGGGATCGAGCTCTACGTCAAGGTCGAGGCATTCAACCCGATGGGTTCGGTCAAGGACCGTCTCGCACTGGGCGTGATCGAGCACGCCGAGCGTACCGGTGCGCTCCAGCCCGGGCAGACGGTGATCGAAGCGACTTCAGGCAACACCGGCATCGGCCTGGCCATGGTCTGCGCGACTAAGGGCTACCCGCTGGTGGTGACCATGGCGGAGAACTTCAGCGTCGAACGGCGCCGACTGATGCGTTTCCTCGGTGCCAAGGTGGTGCTGACTCCGGCAGCGGAGATGGGCAGCGGCATGTTGGCCAAGGCGATCGAGTTGGCCGAGACCCACGGCTGGTTCCTGTGTCACCAGTTCGAGAACGAAGCCAACGCCGACATGCACTCACGCACCACGGCGCCAGAGATCGTTGAGGCTTGCGCAGGAGAACGGCTCGACTGCTGGGTGACCGGCTACGGTACCGGCGGCACGTTGAAAGGGGTCTCCCGGGTGCTGAAGAAGGAGCGCCCGGAGGTCACCATCGCGGTCTGTGAACCGGACAACTCACCACTGCTCGGCAGTGGCCAGGGCCAGCGACGCCACGCTGACGGCACGCCGGCCGAAAGCCATACGGCCTTTCGTCCGCACCTGATGCAGGGCTGGACGCCTGATTTCATCCCCAAGCTGGTTGGCGATGTCATCGACGGCGCGTTGTTCGACCAGTTGCTGCCGATCAAAGGGGCCGATGCGCTGCAGTGTTCCCGCGACCTGGCGACGAGAGAGGGCATCTTCACCGGTATCAGCGGCGGAGCCACGTTCGCCGGCGCGCTGCAGGTTGCCCACGAGTCACCGCCCGGCAGTGTCATTCTCTGCGTGGTGCCCGACACCGGTGAGCGCTATCTGAGCACGCCACTGTTCGAGGACGCACCCACCGACATGACCGACGAGGAGATCACCATCTCCCAGTCGACGCCGCGCTTCCGTTTCGACGAGTCGCCCGCTGATGACGATGTGGCTGAGGTCGCTGCCGATGAGGAGGCGGTCGCCGTGACGCCCGAGGCCGAGGCGTTCGTTGCCGAATCGATTGCCGACCGCGAGCGTCCGGTGGTGATGTTTGCACTCGAGTGGTGCGAGTTCTGCTGGTCAGTACGCAAATTGTTCGCCCACTTTGGCATTGATTACAACTCGATCGACATTGATTCCGCCGCCTACCAGGAGAACGACTGGGGCGGCCAGGTGCGTGCGGCGCTGATCGCCCGCACCGGCATGCCGACCATCCCGCAGATATTTATCGGTGGCCAGTTCATCGGCGGGGCGAGCGAGACCTTCGACGCCTTCAAGGCTGGCGAGTTGCAGCAGGCCTTTAGCAAGGCCGGGGTCGGGATCAGTGGCGCGGAGGGACTCGACCCGTACGACTTCCTGCCGACGTGGCTGCACCCACGCTGACGGCGAGCGCTCCCTGGATAGGGATTTTCTCCACGTGGTTGCCAATGCGGCGTAGAATACGCCGGATTCCGTCCCCGCCCGGCACGGGCCGTTCCAGCCAGTCCCGGGCCATCAAATCGCACCAGGCCCGCCATGACTGACCCGTCGCTCTCCCCGTTCGCCCATTTTGGGCTCGCCGCTCCCGTACTCCAGGCCGTCGAGGAGGTCGGGTACGAGACACCGTCGCCGATCCAGGCCGAGGCGATCCCGCCGTTGCTGGAAGGGCACGACCTGCTCGGGCAGGCGCAGACCGGCACCGGCAAGACCGCCGCGTTCGCGTTGCCGTTGCTGAGCCGCCTCGATCTCAGTCTTGCCGCACCGCAGATGCTGGTGCTGACCCCGACCCGGGAACTGGCGATCCAGGTCGCCGAGGCGCTGCAGACCTACGCCCGGCACCTGCGCGGTTTCCACGTGCTGCCGATCTACGGCGGTCAGTCGATCGGGGTGCAGCTACGCCAGCTCAAGCGCGGTGCGCACGTCATCGTCGGCACCCCCGGTCGGATCATCGATCATCTGGGTCGGAAAACCTTGAAGCTCGACCAGCTCAAGGCGATGGTTCTCGACGAGGCCGATGAAATGCTGCGCATGGGTTTCATCGACGACGTCGAGGCGATCCTCGAGGCTACACCGCCGACACGCCAGGTGGCCCTGTTCTCCGCCACCATGCCGCCGACGATCGCCAGGGTGGCGAATAAACACCTAAAAGATCCGGTCGAGATCCGCATCGCCTCCAAAACGGCGACGGTGTCGACCGTGGAACAGCGCTTCTGGCCGGTGAGTGGTCTGCACAAGCTCGATGCCCTGACCCGCATTCTCGAGGTCGAGGAATTCGACGGCATGCTGGTCTTCGTGCGCACCAAGCTGGCGACCGAGGAACTGGCCGGCAAGCTCGAGGCGCGCGGTTATGCCGCCACCGCCCTGAACGGCGACATGCCACAACCGCAGCGCGAACGCACCATCGAGCACCTGCGCAGCGGCAAGCTCGACATCGTCGTCGCCACCGACGTCGCCGCCCGCGGACTCGACGTTGAGCGCATCACCCATGTGATCAACTACGACATCCCCTACGATCCCGAGGCCTACGTCCACCGCATCGGGCGAACCGGGCGTGCCGGCCGCACCGGACAGGCGATCCTGTTCGTCGCCCCGCGCGAGCGACGCATGCTGCGCATCATCGAACAGGCTACCCGCCAGCAGATCACGCCGATGCGGATGCCCACGCGTGAGGACGTCACCGACCGTCGCGTGGCGCGATTCAAGGAGCTTCTGGACGAGACGCTAGAGAGCCAGGAGCTCGATTTCTTCCAGAAG
>QNFN01000017.1 GCA_003645555.1 Gammaproteobacteria bacterium
CGCGCAAGGCACGCCCGGCCGCCATGGCGACTTCCCGCGGGTCATCGGCTTCGGCCCCGTTGCGGACAACGGTCTGGAATACGCAGAACCCGGCGATGCGCTCGCTCTGCTCCGCCGTGAAGCCACGCCCCTGGAAGAAGGCGCGCACCTGGTCCGGCAGCAGCTGGCTCAACGAGAGCCGGGCCTGCCCGCCATGCCATTTCCACGAAGTCAGACCGGTTTCAGGATCGGTTACTTCGGACATATCGGCGGAAAACGCCGGCAAGGTGAACAAACCGATGACCAACAAACAGGGCAAGAACCTGAATGCCCGTAAATCGGTCATACCACCATGGGACCTCTGACACACGACGCGAACTCCTCCGATTATTCTTTGTGCCCGGATCCACCAGAGCCGGCCACTGAACAACACCCCAGGGAACCTCTGATCAATTCATGAACTCGTATCTGGCGCCCAGAATTAATCAGAGGTCCCCTAGCCGGCTGGCAGTTCAACGCTGTGCGTAGAGGGTGTCGATGAATGGACACTCCGGAACCGTCCCACCCGAGCACACACCCGCCACCTTGCCGAGTGCCTTCTCCATCGCCCGCAACGATTTCAAACGCTGACGCACTTCCTTCAGGTGGCGGACAACCACCTCCCTGACCTCCTCACAGGTGTAGTGACCGCCATCAACCAGGGTCAGCAGTTCACGGATCTCGTCAACGGTGAAGCCAAGCTCACGGCAGCGGCGGATGAACGTTAACCGCTTGACCTGCTCGAGTGCGTAGATCCGGTGGCCTCCGGCCGTGCGTGGCGGGTCCGGCAGCAAACCGATGTGTTCGTAGTAACGAATCGTTTCAATTTTGCAATCGGCCTCGCGGGAGAGACCACCGATGGTCCAGGTCGTGCGAGTGATCATGGCCATAGTTGAACCTGTAGTTGCTACAGGTTCCATACTTACCCACGAGGAGGGCTGATGTCCATGAAATCGAGACAGTTCACCACTGGCATCATCGGCACGATCGTGACCGCGATCTGCTGCTTCACGCCACTTCTGGTGGTGAGCTTCGGACTGCTCGGAGTCTCCGTATGGCTGGGCTGGATCGATATCGTCCTGCTGCCCTTGCTCGGATTCTTCCTGGCGCTAACGGTCCACTCCCTGCTTGCGAAAAAAAAGAAAAATGAGCCTGCCGTAGCCCTCCGCTCAACCTTGACCTGCCCGGAATGCGGAAAACGCAGCACCGAGATCATGCCGACCGACGCCTGCCAGTTCTTCTACGACTGCCGTCACTGTGGCGCCGTTTTGAAGGCGTTGCCCGGGGATTGTTGCGTCTACTGCTCCTACGGTGACATCCCCTGCCCGCCGATACAGATTGCGCAGAAAGAAGGTGCGCTGACCAGCTGCCACAACTGCTCAACCAGCTGTTGATCGTGCCATCCTGTCAGAAGCCAGCTTCTCTCCACTGGCTGCCGATATCCATGCCCTGCTGTTCGCCCCCATGGACGGCGTTATCAGGACCGTCATCCACTTCGACTAGGATGCCGACCCGACAAATGCGGAGAAGATCGAACGCACCGGTGCCGCCCGTAGCCTGACCACGGGAGCCTTTGTCATTGGCGCCTGGTGCAGGCCATAACCAGCCCATAATCCACGGACTCGACCAACTGACCCGGAGGTCTCACCAAATCGAACCTTTTACCGGGCCACCCATGCCGGTGTAATCTTCGGGTATCTGATTCACAGGTGCCGCCGTGACAGCGCACCGAACGGTCAAGGATGCGTGACATGACTCCCCGAGCACACGGAACGTACGGGCACCCAAATACCAGCCCGAAGCCCCTCGGAAGCCGACACCTTTGGCGTGCTACGGCCATCCTCTCCTGCACCGTTCTGCTGGTCACCGCCCTCCTGACCCCCGCTCTCGTCGAGGCTCAGTCAAGCCAGGCAGAACGCGCACTGACCAGCGTGAGCCAGCTGATCGCCTCCGGCGAGGTGTCCCAGAACAGTGTCCTGCGGCTCGGCTTCAAACAGGGCAATATCAACGCCTACCTCGGCAACAACCTCGAACTGCAGAAGGAGTGGGAGCAGAAGACCGGAATCGTCCTCGAAACCTGGATCATCCCGCAGAAACCGATACAGCAGGTGATCGCCAGCACCACGGACATCGACCTCACCGTCGCGCGGAATCACGAGTTTCCGGAACTGATCCCGCTCGGACTGACCGAGGACCTGACCCCACTGTTCGCGGAGTTTGGCTTCACCCTCGACGACGACCTCGAAACGGGCTACATACGACCCGATCTGCAGGCCTACCTCGGGGACCGCATCGCCGCCGTCCCGGCCGACGGCGACCCGGTGATCCTCTACCTGCGGCGTGACCTGATGGAGGACCCGAAAGAACAGGCGGCCTTCCGCAAAGCCACAGGCCGTGACCTCGCCCCGCCCGAAACCTGGCAGGAGTACGAGGAACTTGTCCGCTTCTTCCACCGTCCGGACCAGGGTCTGTACGGCGTAGTCGAGGAACGAGATCCCGAAGGGGCATGGATGTTCTGGCTGCCACGCTACCTGTCGATGGCCAAGCCCTACCAGCCGTTGTTCGATGCCGACATGCGCCCTCAACTTGACTCCCCCCAAGGGATCGCCGCGACTGAGAGCTACCTCGCTGCCGTCAGATACTCACCCCCGGGCATCACCGACGCGGGCAGCAACTACAGCTATACCTTGCCGTACTACATGCAGGGCAAGGCGTTCGCGGTGATGTCCACCATTGCCGCGGCCAAGCTCCTTAATGGTGACAAATCCCCGATCCGTGACCGGATCCTGGCCGCAGCTCTCCCCGGGACCCGTATCGACGGCGAACTGGTCCGGCGCAACACCATCATCTACGGTAACAACCTGGTGATCCCGAAAGGTGCTACCAACCGTAAGCTGGCGTTCCTCTACGCCATGTGGATCACCTCCCCCGAGATCTCGTCCCGCTCGGTCGGTGTGCGCGGCGGCTTCACCGATCCTTACCGTTGGCACCACCTGCGCGACCCCCGAATCAGGAAGATCTACACACCGCAGGCACTGGAGGTTTTTGCTGAAGCCTGGCCGTACACCCTGCCTCCTGGGACCGGAATACCAGGTGACAGCGAGTACCTTGATGTACTCAACGCCAACCTGACCGCCGCGGCCCGCGGTGAACTGACTGCCGGGGAGGCCATGCGCCGGACCTCTGATGCGTGGGAGCAGATCACTGACCGCCTCGGGCGTGAGCAACAGGCGCGCCACTGGAAGGCGTTCCAGAGCAATTTCAGGGTCACCCAATGACACCAACAAACCTGCGCGGTCACGGCTGACCCGTTCGAGGCCACCGGATGAGGCTGACTGTCCGCCCGTCGATCTTCCTCTACCTGCTCTACGGACTGATTGCGGTCAGCGTAGTCGTAACCACCCTGTTGCTGCTTGCCAACCAGGCTGTGCACGAGGCCACACTTAGTCTCGAGAAGGTGGTCATAAACCATGTCAGGCCGCTCGCCTCCGCCCAGCGCCTGCAATCACGCATCCATACACTGCGCGGACTGGAACTCGAACTGCGCCAGTTCCACGACTTTTTCGCCGTGCCGTACCACCTTGACGGCATGCAGAAAGAACTGAGCGCCATCGACGATGACATGTCACGACTGCAGACGGCACTGGCGCGGGATCAGCCACGCGAGGCGCAGCGCCTAAATGAACACTGGCAGATCTACCGCACAACCGTAAAGGACGAAATCAGGCTGGCTCGAGCTATGGACGTGACTGGCCTGGCCAGCCTCTCCACTTCCCGTTCGCGCGGTGCACACGAGGCCATCTCAGCCATCCTGAATGATCTCATCGAACGTACCGAGGTCGCCTCGACTGCCGCCTATCTCAAGGCGCACCAGGATGCGGCACGGCAGGAGACACTGGTTACCTTCGTCCTGACCAGTGGCTTGCTGCTGCTGTTTGCCGGCCTGTGGTATTTCGGACGCTCGGTATCGCACCGGATCACAGTTCTGAGCGACGCGGCCAATGCCGTAGCCCGTGGCGACCAGATCGAACCGATCAGGACCAAAGGCAGGGATGAGCTGACGGAACTCGGTAATGCCTTCAACACCATGCAGAAGAAGGTACTCGAGCGCGAGGACGAACTGCGTGGTGCACACGAACGTCTTGAGCAGCGCGCCCAGGCCGCCGAGGAGGCTACCCACGCCAAATCGCAATTCCTCGCCAACATGAGTCATGAAATCCGTACGCCGATGAACGGCGTGCTGGGGATGCTCGAGATCCTGCGTGAAACACGGCTGAACCCGGAGCAGGAGGACTATGTCGCCACCGCGCACGAGTCCGCCACCGCCCTTCTCGACCTACTCAACGACATCCTCGACCTGTCCAAGATCGAGGCCGGCAAGGTGCGGCTGGAGGAACTCGAGTTCGACCTCGAGCAGGTCGTCGATGACGCCGTCGCCCTACTCGCGGACCGCGTCTACGCCAAGGGACTGCGGCTGTCGGTGACCATTGATGCCACGCTGCCGCACCACCTGTTCGGTGACCCCAACCGGATACGACAGGTGCTCAACAACCTGCTCAGCAACGCCATCAAGTTCACGACCCAGGGCCACGTCACCATCGCCATTTCGCCGACCTCGGCCCCCGACAGCGCCCCGCTGCTCCACATCGAGGTCAACGACACCGGCATCGGTATCGCGCCCGCCAAGCAGGCACGCATCTTCGATGCCTTCACCCAGGCCGACGGATCGACGACGCGGCGCTTCGGCGGCACCGGCCTCGGCCTGACCATCTCCAGCCAGCTGGTTCACGCCATGGGCGGTCAGATCGGCGTCGACAGCGCTCCAGGGCTGGGCAGTAATTTCTGGTTCACCATCCCACTCGAGGTCGCGGAAGGTCCCGTTCACCTGACGCCTGCCGTCCTGGCCAACTGCTGCGTGCTGGTCATCGACCAGGATGTCGGCCAGCTTCAACAGCTTGCCCGCCGGCTGAAGGCGTGGGGCTGCATGGTCCACGCTGTTTCCGACCAAGCGAGGATGGAGAGCGCACTGCAGGCGATGCAGGAAAGCGACCAGGCATACCGGTTGGCCATGGTGGCAGGTGCCGCCGCCAACCCCGTCACCAGGGAGACCGTCACCAGGCTCCGGGCCGAGATCCCGGCGATCAGGATCGTGCTGCTCTCGCTCCCAGGCCAATCCTGCGCGGACGAAGAGATCGAGGACCTCGGAGTCGAACACTGCCTGTCCCGGCCACTGCGCAAGTCACAGCTGAGAAACTGCCTGCTTCAGCTGCTCGGGGAACTGCAGCCGTCGCCGGATACCGACATCACAATCGGCGGACGAACCCTGCGGGTGCTGGTCGCCGAGGACAACCCGATCAACCAGAAGGTCGCCTCGAGCATGCTGCACAAGATCGGCTGCACTGCCGATATCGCCAGCAACGGTCGCGAAGCCCTGGGGCAGATCCAGACACGAGTCTATGACTTGGTGTTCATGGACTGCCAGATGCCAGAGATGGACGGTTTCGAGGCTACCGAGGCCATCCGTAAGCTGGAAAATGGAGCGCAGCGGATACCGATTATCGCCATGACCGCGCATGCCATGCCAAGCGACCGCGAGCGTTGCCTGGCCGCCGGCATGAACGACTACCTGACCAAACCGATCTCCATCGAGCAACTCCGTACCATGCTCGCCCGCTGGCGAGAGCCTGCGCCGACAGCAGCGGTATCCCCGGCACGTAGCGCAAACTAGCCTCAGCGGCTGGCCGCGGTGAGCCCGATCTCGCGCACGGCCTGGTAGTCATTATCCGCCTCGACCCCCTCGGCGACGATGTGGATGTCGAGCAGGTCGCCAAGTTCCTTCATCGCCTCGACCAGGCGGCGTTTCTCGCTGTCACTGCCGATATTCTCGGTGTAGATTTTTGCGAGTCGGATGTAGTCGAGGTGGAACTCGTTGATCCGGTCCATCGGGATAAAGCGCGACTCAAAGCGCTTCAGTATCACCTTGGCACCGAGACGGTGCGCAAAGTCGATAAACGAGGTGAAGGCATTAAGGTCCTTGGTCGCGCCATAGGCGGTGACACTGAATACCACGTGTTGGGCCGCCTCGGCGTTTTTCTTCAGCAGATCGAAGAGCCCGGAGCGAAACTCATTGCTCGCCAGCGAGGCAAACGACAGGTTGACTGCCACATCGTGCTGAACCTGCCGGGCCGCGATGTACTCGACCACCAGGCGGACAACCGCCATATCGAAGGTGTGGATGCGACCGATGGACTCGGCGACGGAGACGAACGTTCCAATCGGCAACGCCTCGCCGTCAGTATCGACCACCTGGGCCATCGCCTCCTCGATGACCAGCTCATCGGTGGCGCCCTCGGCCAGGGCGTAGGCCCGGGCGGAGAAGTCGACCTCGAAGCGCTGCTCGTCGACGATCCTGGCAACCATCACCCGCCACTGGTCGAGATCGTGCGCATTGCCACTGTCGTCGCTGATGGCATAGCTGTTGATGCCGATCAGTCGCGCCTTCTCATACGCCTCGGTCGCTGCCGAGACCATCGATGCCGTGGTGCCCTGCGGATCGAACGGCACGCCCCCGATATGCGCCACGCTGACCTTGCCGCAGCGCTCCCCGAGCTGGTCAAGGTGAGTCACCATCCTGTCGCACAACGCTTCAGCCGCCGAACGTTCGCTGCACTCGGCGATCAGAATGAACTCGGCACCGACGATACGATAGAGGAAATCACCAGCGAGTCCGGCGTCTTCCAGCGCCTGGCGTACGGCGGCAACGAAACTCTTGATGAATTCGTCGACTTCGTGGGTGCTATGCGTTTTGGCGAATTCACCAAGTTCGTCGACACGCAAAATGAAGATAAAGCCCTTGCCATCGGCCATGAAGCGCTGCTTCATCTCCGTCTCGAAGGTGCCTTTCATCTCCAGTCCGGTCAGTTCGTCGGTCCGAACCCGGTTGCCGACATCCTCGAGGCGGGCGTTCAGATTGTGGATCACACCCTCGATCTTGCCCGACATCAGGTTCATCGAACCCGCGACATTGCGGATTTCCGTGGTCCATGGAAGCGGTTCGATGGTATCGAACCTGCCGTCGGCGATGCTCAATGCGAGTTTCTCGATGCGACCCAGTGGAATCAGCACCAGTCGGACGATGAAGGCCAGCGCGGCGAAGAAAAACGCCAGTGCCATGGCTGAGTAAGTGAGTGTCCTTTGCGCCTGTTCCCACAGTTTGAGATAACCGAAACCGGGATGGACGGTGACATGAACGGTACCGCCAATGGTCCAACCGGTGCTGATCTCGCTGCTGGCCACGGCCGTCTCCATCGGCAACAACTCAACGAACCAGGCAGGCACCTCTTCGAAGGTCCGGGGGTTGGTCTTGCGAACGAGTTCCCGACCACCGGCACTCTCGAGCAGGATCTCGAGGTAGTAACCACGATCGAAGATACTGTTGATCATGGTCTCGAGAATAGTGTCGTCCTCATCGTTGAGATAAGGGCTCAACGACAACCCGAGCGAGGTGGCGGTATCCTGTGCAGTTATTTCTGATTCTACTTGAAGATAACTCTTTATATTGTTAATACTTATATAAAAATTAAGTGCAAATATCGCCAAGAACATCAGCGAGATCAGCAGCATCAACTGTTTCGAAAGAGTCATGTTTCCAGCTCCGGCAGAACGTCGGTTCCACAGAGTTTAGACCCGGAAGCCCCTCCCGCGCAGCCGGGCCGTGCCCAGGGCCAATCCGGTACCTTGTCGCTGGCCATTCCTGCCGCCACTATGGCAAGGAAGCAAACCGTCAACACCACCTGGAATCCGCCATGCGCCTTCTGACCGACAACCCGATCATCCGCCTCAACCAGGCCGATGACGTCGTCATCGCCCGCGTCAGCCTGCCCGCGGGTACTGACCTCCCCGGCGAAGGAATACGCACCACCGCGACCGTACCCGCCGGCCACAAGGTCGCCACACGCGCCATCGCCCCGAACGAGACGGTACTGCGCTACAACCAGGTCATCGGCCTCGCCACCATGCCGATCGCTCCGGGCGACCACGTCCACACCCACAACCTGGCGATGGGCGACTTCGAACGCGATTACGCCTACAGCGCCGAGTATGTGCCGACCACACCGGTGGACGACCCGGTGACGTTCATGGGCATCCGCCGCGACGACGGCCGCGTGGCGACGCGCAACTACCTCGGCGTACTCTCCAGCGTGAACTGCTCGGCGCATGTCTGCCGGCTGATCGCCGAGCGCTGCGACGAACTCCTCACCGACTACCCCGGCATCGACGGTATCGTGCCGATCCAGCACAAGACCGGCTGCTGCATGAACGCCGATGGTGAACCGATCGACGTCCTGCGACGCACCATTGGCGGCTTCGCCATCCACCCCAATTTCCATTCGGTACTGCTGGTCGGCCTTGGCTGCGAGGTCAACCAGATCGACACCCTGCTCAGCGCCCAGGGACTCACGCAGTCGGACCAGCTCAGGGCGTTCACCATCCAGGAGAGCGGTGGCACCCGCAAGACCATCGAACGCGGCGTGGCGTTGCTGCGCGAGATGCTGCCCGACGCCAACCGCGTCATGCGTGAACCGGTCCCGGCCAGTGCCCTGGTCGTCGGCCTCGAGTGCGGCGGCTCCGACGGCTACTCCGGTATCTCGGCCAATCCGGCGCTTGGAGCCGCGGTCGACGAGTTGGTGTGCCACGGCGGCACTGCCATCCTCTCCGAGACCCCGGAGATTTACGGTGCCGAGCACCTGCTGACCCGCCGCGCCGTCACGCGCGAAGTGGGCGAAAAGCTGATCAAGCGCATCCACTGGTGGGAGGACTACACCGCACGGCTCAACGGAGAAATGAACAACAACCCGACCCCGGGCAACAAGACCGGCGGCCTGACCACCATCCTCGAAAAGTCGCTCGGTGCCGTAGCCAAGGGCGGTACCACCGGCCTGATGGATGTCTACGAGTACGCCGAGCAGGTCACGGCGAAGGGCTTCGTCTTCATGGACACGCCAGGTTACGACCCGGTGTCGATCACCGGCCAGGTCGCCGGCGGCGCCAACTTGGTCTGTTTCACCACCGGCCGCGGCTCGGCCTACGGTTGCAAGCCGGCGCCGAGCCTCAAGCTGGCGACCAACAGCGCGCTGTTCGCCAGGCAGGAAGAGGACATGGACATCAACTGCGGCAGCGTCGTCGACGGCACCGAAAGCATCGAGCAAAGCGGGCAGAAAATCTTCGACATGATGCTGCGGGTTGCCTCGGGCGAGCAGACCAAGAGCGAGTTGTTCGGCTACGGTGCCGACGAATTCGCGCCGTGGGTGCTGGGGCCGACGATGTAGAGAAATTACCGCACCCTGGTAGACCGTCCACCAACATGACCGGTCAGACCTGGCTGGTCAGACGCTCGCGTTTCCGCTTCACTCGTTGCGCATCTTCATAATGGGTTTCTTCAGCGCATCCTGCAGCGCCGCGAGCACCATCGCGGTAGTGACACCGATCATAAGCACGCCGTTGACCGCCTCGAGCGGACCAAGCAGCTTGTGCTTATCGGACATGACAAAGTCACCGTAACCGAGCGTCGCGAAATTCACCATCGAGTGATAGAAGGCCTCGTGGAAATCCGCGAACTCGCCGAGCAGCAGGAACAGCATGGCCCAGATCGCCACCTGGCTCAGGTTCCCGACCACCAGGATCACCATCACGCTGGTAAGCACCAACAGGCTCGACCAGAACGAGTCGTCCTTGATGCGGTGTTCGTGACGGACGTAGAAGCGCATCGCGTAGACGACCAGTATCGCCTGCAACAGCAGGCAGAGCACCATCGTCGGCAGGCCCCAGATCAGGTTCTCCAGCATGACTAAACCTCCATGGCTCGAGCGCCGTGGGAAACGTAGTGGTCTCTCCGCTTCCGCCACCGTTCCAGCAGATAGACCGCCAGCCAGGCGTAAAGCGTCACCGCGATGAACAGTCCCAGGCGCACGGCGAACGCGGACATGACGTCCTTGCCGTTGGCACTGTCCTGCACGGCAGGGCCAAGCAGGATCAGCATGGTGACGACGACGTTGATCCAGAACGAGGCCGGGTAGCGGGAGGGCACCACCCCGTAGATCCTGGCCGCGACGAAAACCATGCATGACAGCATCAGCCAGAAGAACATCCACAGGTTGGGCAGGATGCTCAACAGCATCCAGAACAGCACCGAGAACACGCCTGCCAGGAAGGTCGAACCGACCAGCTCCCGACCGGCGCTGCGCGCATCGACCACGGAGCTCTGCTGGCTCAGTGAGACCGACTTCATGATGATGGCCAGGTACATGGTCGGGTTGGTCAGGGCCAGCAGGTAGGCCGGCAGAACAATCAGGGTGCTGCGCATGGCGATCCACGAAGACTGCTCGGCGCCCGTTGCCTTGGTCTTGGGTGGAACCTTGGCAACGGCATCCTCGGGGAACCACGGGTAGACCACCCACTGGCAGATGATGGCCAGCCCGATACCGAAAAGCAGGTCCTTGATCACCGTTGTGGCCAGCTGGTCGCTGACCGTGCCGGCGGCGGAGATCAGTGCGATACCGACGGTCAGGAACATGCCGACCAGCCCCTTGCCGAGGTTGACGGTCAGGTAGGCGCTGAAAAACAGCCCGACCGTGATGATCATCAACGCCGAAACGGGGTACTGGAGCAGCAGCGGGATCAGCAAAACGCCGATGCTGGGCGATATCGCGACCAGCAGCGTCAGGCCTATGAGGGCTTTCAGGCGCATCGGGGGACCGGGCGTGGCGCAGAGGATCACCGCGAACACCGGGGCCAGAAAGGGCAGCGCCATTGGCAACACGTAACCAAGAGCCAGCGACAACGCCACGGTCAGGCTCAACCTGAAGACGCGCCGTGCCTGGATATGCATGCCGGCCTGCTCCCTGCTCAGTAGGCGTAAGAGAGCCAGCTGAGCATGCGGATGTACCACCTGCCGAGCGTTTCCAGCAGTGCGGACTGACCGGTGTAGGCGATCACCGAGACCTGGCCACCCACGCGGGCCTGGCCGCGCAGTCGCGGATCCTGGCTGAAGTCGAAGCCGATCACCACCGGGAAGCGCTGGGACTGGCGCAGCCAATCACGGTTGTTCTGGATGGTCGGCAGGGTGCCTGGGGGCGGGGCCTGCCCGGCGCTGATCCCAAGACCGATGCTGCGCACCTCGCCTGCGAACACCGCGCCCGGCAGCGAATCGAAGATGATCTCCACCGGGCTGCCCGGCGCGAGGTGGCCGAGGTTGTTCTCGGTGAACTCGGCGTTGATCCAGACGTCGTGGATGGCGATCAACGTCACCACCGGGCTGCCGGTCCCGGCGAAACGACCGACGTCGGCCCGCAGGTCGGAGACGACGCCACTCGACGGCGCTCGGACAACGGTACGGTCGAGATCGAGCTGCGCCTTCTCCTGCGCGCTCAACGCCGTCTTCAGGATGGCGTTGTCCTCCTCGTCACCGCCCATCTGCTCGATGGCGCGTTCGATGTTGGCCTCGGCGGCATCGACCTGGGCCCGTGCCGCAGCATAGGAGGCCTGGGCCATCTCCAGGCGCCGGACCGAGATGGCACCCGGATCCTCTTTATGAAGACGCTCAAGGCGGTTGGCATCCTTTTCCGCCTTGGTGCGATTGGCCTGCGCGACACGCAGCTGGGCTCGTGCCGCATCGACCGACGCACTGCCGGCCCCGACCTGGCGCTGGGCATTCTCGAAATCGGACTCCGCCCGGTCGAGGGCGATCTGGTACTGGGTCGGATCGATCTGGAACAGCGGCTGTCCCGCCTCCACCTCCTGGTCGTTGCGGATCCACACCTCCCTGACGATACCGGCCACCTCCGGAGCCACGCCGATGACGAACCCCTGCAGACGTGCCTGACGCGTGTACGGTGTGAAGCGGTCGGCCAGCAGGTACCAGGTCAGGCTGAGGGCGATAACCAGCAGGACCAGGCGGGCGCCCCGGTTGACCGACTTCGCGGCACGTTCATCCTTGGGCGCCGGGGTCGACTCGGCAGCCTTGGTGGGCTCACCGTCCGCCTGCGCCACCGGTTCCGGCTGTTCCTCGGGATGGGGATCTCGTTCACTCATGCATCGAAGCCTTGGTTGTGGGGGGCGATTCGGTTGAGGCGCTGCCCTCGGGCAGCGGCGCGGTCAGAAGTTCACCCCAGTCGGTGCGCTGCTGCATGGTCTCGCGGACATCGCCCGGAACCCACTGCTCCACGGGCGTATCCGACCAGCCACCGCCGAGCGCCTTGTACAGGGCGATCACGGCACTGACATGGCTGCCCTGGTTGACCAGGTTGCGCTCGTCCTGGGTGGCTGAGGCACGCTGTGCGTCGAGCACCCTCTGGAAGTCGGCATAGCCCTCGCGGTAGCGTGAGTTGGCCAGTTCCAGCGAACGCCTGGAGGCCTTCACGCTCTCGCCCAGGATCTGCCGTTGCTCGTCGGTCTTGACGATGCTGACCATGGCATCGTCGATCTCGCGTGCGGCCTGCAGCACACTCTGCTGGTAGCCTTCGATCAGTTGCTGCAGCCTGGCATCCTGCACGCGCACGTTGTTGGTGATACGCCCGTAGGCGAAGACGTTCCATGACAGTGCCGGACCCAAGCCAAGGGTACCAACATCAGGGCTGCCATTGAGAGAACTGCCCGACCAGCCGATGGTCCCCAGCAGCGAGATCGACGGGTAGAAGTCGGCTTCGGCGAGCCCTATCTGCGCCGATTGCGCGGCCACCTGCCACGCCGCGACGCGGATGTCGGGCCGGCGTAGCAGCAGGCTGGCCGGGATGGAATCCATGGCCGCCGAGTCAATGTTAGGCAACCGGCCGTACCGATCGGCGAGTTCAGGCAGGTCGCCAGGCGGACGGCCGAGCAGGGCGTCCAGGGCGTGTCGCACCTGGGTGAGCGTGATTTCGAGTTGGGGAATCGCCGACAGCGTCGACAGATACTGGGTTTTTGCTTGCTGCACGTCGAGTTCGGAGTTCGAGCCGCTGCTGTAGAGCCGCTCGGTAATCTCGAAACTGCGCTTCTGGA
>QNFN01000018.1 GCA_003645555.1 Gammaproteobacteria bacterium
AGGATCGCGAAGCTACCGGAACCGGCACAACCTGAATGTGAAACGAGTGATGCCCAGAGACGATAAAACAAGGCATAGCGCAGGCGCCAACCCGGTGCGGCGGCGCTTCCTGTTCGCCTGTGCTGGCGCCGCTGGCAGCCTGCTACTCCCACCCCCCGTCATGGCCTATGCCATCCCGGGGCGTGAACGTTTCCTGAATCTTTTGCAGCTGCATACCAACGAGCGGCTACGCGTCACCTATTGGGCCGACGGGGCCTTCGACTACGGCGCACTTGACCAGCTCAATCACCTGCTGCGCGACCACCGCAACGGTGAGCAGCAGCAGATCGACACGGCCCTGCTGGACCTGCTCCACCGGCTGCAGAAGCAGCTGGGCCGGCATCGCGACATCCACATCATCTCCGCCTACCGCTCTCAGAAAACCAACACCATGTTGCGCAAGGTCGGCAACGGTGTCGCCAAACGCAGCCTGCACATGAAGGGTCGGGCGATCGACATTCGCGTACCTCATGTCACGACCGAAGAACTCTATTCGGCAGCAAAGGGACTGAAAGGCGGCGGCGTGGGCATCTACCGCAAGTCGCGCTTCGTTCACCTGGACACCGGGCGTATCCGCTACTGGTAGCCACCCGGCACGGCTCGGACTGCTCGCGTATCAGCCGCCCTCGTTACCAAGCACTTCGGCGAACATGTCACGGTCGACGTTGCCACCGCTGAGCACCACCGCGACCCGCTTTTCGGCGAGCTGATTCCGCTCCTGAAATGCCGCGGCGGTGGCCGCCGCACCGGCTCCCTCGCTGACATTGTGGGTGGTTTCGTAGAGCATGCGCATGGCCGCAGCGATTTCGTCATCAGTGACCTGGACGACCCGATCAACGCCCTGCCAAATCAGTTCGAGCGCCTCCGCCACCGGCGTGCGGCAGGCCATACCGTCGGCCAGCACGGTCGTCACCGGCCGTTCAACCAGCGCATGGGTTGAATAGGAGTCGGCGTACGCGGTGGCGTGGGCCGAGACGACACCGACGATCTCGGTGCGTGCCCCGACTGCGGCAAACGCGGAAAGCATGCCGCAGATGCCCGATCCGAGGCCGATAGGTACGTAGGTTATGTCGATGGCATCGACCGCGGAGAACAGTTCCATGCTGTAGGTGGCGACCCCACGGATCAGCAGCGGATGGAACGACGGGACCATGCGCAGCCCGCCCTCATCGGCGAGTTCGCGTGCATGCTCCAGGGATGCCTGGAAATCATCACCATGTTCGACCAATTCGGCTCCGAGCGCACGCATGGCCGCGTTCTTTTCGACGCTATTGCCATGCGGAACGACGATGGTCACCGGCAGGCCGAGCTGACGCGCGGCGAAAGCGACCGACTGCCCATGGTTGCCACGGGTCGCACTGATCACGCCCGCCGGGCGAATACCGCGGGCGGCGAGATCGTCGAAATAGACCAGACCGCCGCGCAGCTTGAAGGCGCCGGTTGGAGTGTGGTTTTCGTGCTTGACCCAGATCTCGGTACCGAGCCGCTCGCACAACAGCGGCCAGCGGTACTGCGGGGTCGGCGGCACGACCGCATGCACGATCTCGGTCGCCCGCGCGATCTGCGCTCTTGACGGCAGTTCTTTCACGGCAAACGAACGCAGCGGCTCACGACGCTAGACACTGAATCTGGGGAGGGCTTGCGCGAGATCAGCAGAGGCGAGCGCCGGCTGGCATGTCGGGGGCCAGCCGGGCGCGGGTCGAATACGGTCAGGCGGCCTCGTTTGCCTGCTCGCTGGCCCCGTACAGCGTGACCAGGTCGCGCTGGCTCAGGATGCCGATCAATCCACCGTCGTCGTCGGTAATCGGCAGGTGGCGGATATGGTGTTTCAGCATCAGCTTGCGCGCCACCTCGTAGCTCGCGGCAGGACGGCAGGTGATGACGGCACCGATCATCAGTTCCGAGGCTTTCAGGGCAAGCGCGGCGTGACCATCCAGTGCCAGCGCCCGAACTATGTCCCGCTCCGAAATCATGCCGCAGAGACCACCATCGTCGTCGACGATCGGCAACGCACCGACGTTGTGGTGAGAAATCAGTGATGCCAGCCGGTCCAGTGTCATGTCCCGTTTTGCGCAGACGAGCTTCTCGGCGGGTCCTGTCATCAAATCGATTACCTTCATGGCTCCTCCTCTCTTGTCTGTGCTGGACTCGCGGTCGCCGCGCCGTCCAGAGATCACCGAACATAACAGCCTCGGGAAAGTTACGTCTATTTGATTTGCTTATCGTAACCATAAGGTCCACGGCCACGACACGACAGATCCAGCCCGATAATTTATTAAATAACAGCTATTAATCAGGCAGTTGCCTTGACTTTCTTGACGACACGGACGGACTCGATCCGGGTTGCCGGGTACTGGCCGCCGGCATCCTTCTCCAGGTACTTGATCATGTCCCAGACCGTCAGCAGTGCGGCGCTGACTGCGGTCAGGGCCTCCATCTCGACACCGGTCTTGTAGACCGTGCTCACCGTCACCGTAGCCGTGACACCATCATCCTCGACCGTCAGGCCGGTCTCGACCCCGGTGATCGGAATCGGGTGGCAGAGTGGCAGGATGCGCGGTGTGTCCTTGACCGCCTGGATCGCGGCCACGCGCGCGGTAGCGATCGGGTCGCCCTTCTTGGTCGTACCGGCGCGAATCTCGGCAATCGTCCCCGGCAGCAGAATCAATCTGCCCTCCGCCGTCGCGGTGCGGAGCACCTCGGGCTTGAGCCCGACCTCGACCATTTCTGCCACGGCAACCTCCTCTTTAAAGAAAATGGGACTTCTGGATGTTGTGGTTATTCCGGGCGTGTTCAGCCCGGTGTGTTGTGCTCGACCCAGCGCTCTCGATCACCGAGTTGCTCTTTCTTCCAGAATGGGGCCCGGGTCTTCAGTTCCTCGATCAGGAAACGGCAGGCCTCGAGAGCCGCGACCCGATGCCCCGACCAGGCGGCAACCAGGACAATCGGGTCGGTAGGTGAAAGCTTGCCGACACGGTGGACGATCAGGGCATCCGCCAACTCCCAGCGCTTTACGGCCTCGTCGCGCAGCTTCTCCAGCGCCTTTTCGGTCATACCCGGGTAGTGCTCGAGTTCCATAGTGGTGATGTCGTCACCTTCGTTCAGATCACGCATGAAGCCAATGAACGTGGCTGCGGCCCCGATGCGGTTCGCCTCGCCGCGCGGCGTGTAACCGGCCAGCTCAGCATAAGGATCGAAGGGCTCGGCAGTGATGCGAACCGTCATGCCGTGCCCCCGGTGACCGGCGGGAAAAAGGCCACCTCGTCGCCGTCGACGACCGGCTGGTCAGCCTGTGCATAGTCCATGTTGACCGCCATCAGCACGCTGCCAGCGAGCGGCTGGTCCGGGGCGACGCGCGCCCAGACGTCGGCAACCGTGGCGATGCCGTCGACGGGCAACTCCATGCCGTCGCTGCCGAGGCGTTCACGCAAACTGGCGAAGATCTTGACCTGGATACTCATCAACTTTGATTTCCGATTGCCATTACCCGATGTCACGGCATTGTAGCCCCGTCGCGACGCCGGTCCACTGGTGGGGCTGCGCACGCCCGGTTCGGACGCTAGACTAGCCGCCTTTCACCAAACCCCGGCCATCTCAACATGCACAGCGTCTTCGCCACCGTCCCCTGCGTAACGGGAGGCCGTCCATGAGCCGTGCGGTTCCAGCCGGTGGCGTCACTGGACTGATCCTCGCTGGCGGCCAGGCACGGCGCATGGGGGGTGAGGACAAGGGGCTGATCGAACTTTGCGGCCAACCGATGATCGCGCACGCCCTGGCCGCCCTCGCACCCCAGGTCGACAGCCTACTGATCAACGCCAACCGTCACCTCGACCGTTACCAGGTATGCGGTGATCGCTACGGGGCCGGAGTGGTCAGCGACACCCTCGAGGGCTACCAGGGCCCACTGGCTGGTATTGCCCGCGGCCTGGCCGCCTGCACTACCGAGTACCTGGTGTGCGTGCCATGCGACAGTCCACTGGTGTCCGCCGAGCTGGTTGCCCGGCTGGAGGCCGCTCGCCAGGTCGCCGACGCCGAGATCAGCGTGGCCTTCTGCGGTCGGCTGCAGCCGGTTTTCGCACTGCTGCCAACATCGCTGCTGCCGAGCCTGGAGATTTATCTGGCCGCGGGTGATCGCAAGATCGACCGTTGGTATCATCAGCACCGGGTCGCCGAGGCCGATTTCTCCGACCGGCCCGAGCAGTTTCTTAACGTCAACACCCCGGAAGAGCATGCCGAGCTCGAACGGAAACTGGTCGAGATGGAGCGATGCCCGTGAGCCATACCCCACCGATCCTTGGCTTTGTCGCCTACAGCGGCACCGGCAAGACCACGTTGCTGACCCGGGTCATACCCCTGCTACGCAAGGCCGGCCTGCGCATCGCGCTGATCAAACACGCCCACCATCGGTTCGACATCGACACCCCGGGGAAGGACAGCCACCGGCTGCGCCAGGCCGGGGCCGAACAGGTAATGATTGCCTCGCGCGGACGCTGGGTCTGGATGGCCGAAACCCCGGACCAGGACGAGGCACGCCTTGACGAGTTGCTCGAACGGCTCGGCCAGGTCGATGTCGACCTGATCCTGATCGAGGGTTTCAAGCACGAACGCTACCCGAAAATCGAACTGCACCGTGTCGAACTGAACAACCCACGCCTCTATCCCGAAGATCCCGACATCATCGCCGTCGCCTGTGACGGCCCGTTGCTGCCGGTAACCCAACTGCCACTCCTCGACATCAACGATCCCGAGGCGATTGCCGCCTTCATCATCGAACGCCTGCGTGGTGAACTCGGGAACCAACCGGAAGCCGTCGCATGAACCACAAAACTGACCCCCACGACTGCTGCGGCCCCGACGATGACGTCAAGCCACTCTCCGTCGACCAGGCACTGCAGCGCATCGTCGGGCTGGTCGAACCGCTCGCTGGCCAGGAGCGCGTCGCCACCCGTGCCGCCCTCGGCCGGGTACTGGCCAGTGACGTCAACGCCGTGGTCGATGTCCCGCCCTATACCAATTCGGCAATGGACGGTTTCGCGTTGCGCGGGGACGACCTCGATCTCGCCGCCAGCGACGGTCTGCGCCTGATCGGTGAGTCGTTCGCTGGTCACCCGTTCGCCGGCACGGTCGGTGCTGGCGAGTGTGTCCGTATCATGACCGGCGCGGTAATGCCGGACGGTGCCGACACCGTGGTCATGCAGGAAGCGACCAACGTCGACGGCGACACGGTGCACGCGGCTCCGGGCGGCAAGCACGGCATGAACGTGCGCCAGGCCGGCGAGGATCTGCGCGCTGGTGGCATCGCCCTGACCGCGGGCACCCGGCTGAAGCCGGTCGATATCGGCCTGCTGGCCTCGGTAGGCATTGCCGAGGTACCGGTCTGGCGCCGGATCAGGGTCGCCTTCTTTTCCACCGGCGACGAGCTCTGCTCGATCGGCGAACCGCTGCGCGAGGGCTGCCTGTTCGACAGCAACCGCTACACCCTTTACGGAATGCTGACCCGCTTGGGTGCCGAGGTGATCGACCTCGGCGTCATCCGTGACACCCGCGAAGCGATCGAGCAGGCGTTTCGTGATGCCGCGGCCATGGCCGACGTGGTGATCACCTCGGGAGGGGTCTCGGTCGGCGAGGCCGACTTCGTCAAGGAAACCCTGGACCGGCTCGGTGGCATCGATTTCTGGCGTATCGCCATGAAGCCGGGCAAACCACTCGCCTTCGGCCGCCTGGACGAAGGCGCCTACTTCTTCGGCCTGCCCGGCAACCCGGTGTCAGTGATGGTCACCTTCTACCAGTTCGTACAACCGGCGCTGCGCCGCCTGGCCGGAGAACAGAGCGGACCCGAGCTCTGGCTACGTGCGCCCTGCCTGACACGGCTGAAAAAGTCACCCGGACGCACTGAGTTCCAGCGTGGAGTGCTGACCACCGGACCTGACGGTCAACTCGCCGTACAGACCACCGGCGCACAGGGCTCGGGAGTTCTCCACTCGATGAGTATCGCCGACTGCTTCATCCGCCTGCCGGAGGATAGCGGGGACGTGGAACCTGGGACCGTAGTGGACGTGCAGCCTTTCAACGGCATTGTCTGACCGGATCGACCGACCTATTTATATATTATTAAGATTAGATATATGTAATAACTTATTGTTATTGCAGTCTAATTAAGCACGCCTGGCACTGTCAGGCCGAACACCGGGATGGGCGCCTCGAACTCGGTGCCGTCCTCGGCATGCATGTGGTAGTGACCTTCCATGGTCCCGACCGGGGTACGCAACACCGCCCCGCTGGTGTACTCGAATACCTCTCCGGGCTCCAGGGTCGGCTGGTGGCCAATGACCCCCTCCCCATCGACAATCTCCTCACGACCGTCGGCATCGGTGACCAACCAGTGACGACGCAGCAGCGTGGCCGCCACCTCGCCGACATTGCGTATGGTGATGGTGTAGGCAAAGGCAAAACTCGGCTCGGTCGAATCGGACTGCTCGGGCAGATATTCGACCCGGGTGGAGATGTCGATACGGTAAGGTGTCATGGCAGTCAGACGTTGCTCGCCGCACCGGCACGTTGTCGGTCAGCCTCGCCCCACTGGCAGAAGGGATGCTTCACCAGAGCCACATTGTAGTAACGGGCATCCTCGGTCACCTCGGCACCGAGCCAGGTCGGCGACTCGAAGGCCTCGTCGGCCGCGTCGAGTTCAATCTCGGCGACCACCAGGCCGGCGTTGTCACCGGCAAAGACGTCGATTTCCCAGAGATGCTCGCCATGACGGACACGAAAACGGGTCTTTTCGATCAGCGGCCCATGGCAGAGTTCGTCGAGGATGATTTCGGCATCCGCCACCGGGATCGGGTATTCGAACTCACGCCGTGTGGGGCCGACCGTGGCTCCCTTGAGGTTGAGTCGGGCCTGCGTGCCGCTGAGGCGCACCCGCACCGAGCCCTGGGCACTGCCGGCCAGATAGCCCTGGCGCATCACCTCGCCGGCATCGCACTGTTCGCGCCAGCCCTCGCTGGCGACCAGGAACTTGCGCTCGATTTCGTAACTCATCGTTCTCCTTCCGTGTGCTGCAATCTTAGGCAATGCAAAGCCGGTTGGGTATGCGCGCAGGTGCCGGGATGAAGGGAATCGCGATGGCGCTCGGCACGCTCCTGGCTGGTCTACTGTTCGGTGGGCTGCTGCTGACCGGCTGGCTCTACCTGATCCAGGACCGCCTGCTCTACTTCCCCATATCCGATCTGGCCGGTGATCCGGGTCAGCTGGGTCTTGAATTCGAAGACGTGTGGTTGACGACGGCCGATGGCGAACGCCTGCACGCCTGGTACCTGCCCCACCCACAAGCACGAGGCGCACTGCTGTTCCTGCACGGCAACGCCGGCAACATCAGCCATCGCCTCGATAGCCTGGCTATCTTCCACCGTCTGGGGCTGGCCACCCTGATCATCGACTACCGCGGCTACGGCAAAAGCAGTGGCACCCCCAGCGAACACGGCACCTACCTCGACGCGGACGCGGGATGGCAGCACCTGGTCACAGCACGCGGTTTCTCACCTCGGCAGATTGTCCTCTTCGGCCGCTCGCTGGGTGGGGCCATAGCGGCGCATGCCGCCGTCGAGCACCGGCCCGCCGCCCTGATCATCGAGTCGACCATGAGCTCCGTCGCCGATTTCGCGGCCGAACTCTATCCCTGGTTGCCCGCGCGCCAGCTGACCCGCCACGTCTACCCGGCGGTGGACACGGTAGCGGCCTATCCTGGCCCGCTATTGGTCGCACACAGCCCGGACGACGAGATCGTGCCCTACCATCACGCGGCGCGCCTGTTGGCCGCAGCAGGTGATCGCGGGCAGCAGCTCAATCTGCGTGGCGGCCACAACGACGGTTTCCTGGTCACCGGCGAGGCCTATGTCGCGGGTCTCGACACCTTCTTGACCGATGTGCTGCCGCAGTGATGACATGGTTGTCGGGCTGAAGCCCGACCTACATGAAGAGAAGAACGTTTTATTGACCGCTGTAGGTCGGACTTCAGTCCAACATTTGGAAGCGGAATCACCACCGTTGTCGGGCTGAAGCCCGACCTACGGAAGAATAACCCGTGTTCCTGACTGCTGTAGGTCGGACTTCAGTCCGACACGGGAGTCGCGATCACCACCGCGAATCGGCCAGCCCGGAGCCTCAAGTTACTTCAAACAGTGCCAGCGCCTCGGCGTGCGCCGTGTGCGGAAACATGTCGACCACCCCCGCCGTTACCAACCGGTAGCCGTGGTCACGTACCAGTTCCGCGGCATCGCTCGCCAGCGTAATGGGATTGCAGGAGACGTAGGCGATCCGGCGTGCACCGAGCGCGGCGAGCGGCGCCAAGGCCCGGCCCACGCCAGTGCGTGGCGGATCAAGCAGCACCCGGTGCACGGTCGTTCCGGGCTCGACCAGTGGACCGGGGTCGTCGGAGTAGAGGTCACGTGCCGCAAAGATCGCATTGCCCACGCCGTTACGCTCCGCGTTGGCCTCGGCCCTCGTGACCAGGCTCGCACTGCCCTCGAGGCCAATCACCCGACCGGCACGCCGTGCTAGCGGCAGCGGGAAGTTCCCGATACCACAGAAAAGGACCAGCACCATCTCTGTGGGCTGAGGTTCGAGCCAGGCCACGGCCGTGCTGACCAGCCGTCGATTCAGCGGCCCGTTCACCTGGATGAAGTCACTCGGACCGAAGGTGAATTCCACGTCGAATTCGGGCAGGGCATAGGTCAGGTCGGGCGGCGGACCGCCATCGAGGCCGACAATGCTCTGCTCACCACCCGGCTGTAGGCAGAGCGTCACATCGTACTCGTCGGCAAACGCATGCAGCGCCACCAGGTCGCTGTCTGTCGGCGGATCGAGGGTGCGCAGTACCAGGACCGCCATATCGTCACCCGCCGAGACCTCGACCTGCGGCAGCCGCTGACTCAGCGTCAGGCGACCGATCAGCCGGCCGAGCGGTTCGATCAGTCGTGCCACCTTCTCGATCAGCACGTGGCAGGTCGCCATGTCAGCGACATAGCTGTTACCACGTTCACGGAATCCGACCAGCACCCGCCCCTTGGCCGTCACTAGCCGGGCACCGAGTCGCGCTCGCCGCCGGTAGTGCCAGGACGGGCTGGGCAGCGGCTCCAGCACCCGCTCGGGGATGACATCCGCCGCGGCAAGTTGATCCAGCAACCGCTGCTGTTTCAACGCCAACTGCGCCTCCGGCGCCTGGTGCATCAGGCTGCAGCCACCGCAGACCACGAAATGCGGACAGCGCGGCACCACTCTTTCAGCACTCGGCGTGAGCACCCGGGTCACTCGCTCCGGGCGCGGACGACGGCCGCCACGCAACTCGATCACCACCTGCTCACCGGGCAGCCCACCGTGGGCCGACAGCTCGCGACCGTCGACGGTGACCACGGCACGCCCCTTACCGTCGAGCCCCTCGACCGTGGCCACCCTTGGGACCGGCGGACGGTTGTTCCTGCGAGCCACGATTCAGTGCCCTTCCAGCGGTTTGCCGCCGGAAAGATCGCGCCCGGCGGCGAAATACCAGGCGGTCGCGGCCAGTTGCAGAACGAACATCATCCCGAATGCGGCACGGTAACCGTCCAGCGCATAGTGGCCGTCACTACTCGGCCAGAGATCGATCACCGCACCCATCGCCCACTGACCGGCGAAGGCGCAGACGAAAACCAGCAGGTTGAGCCCGGTATTGACGCGACCAGCGAGCGCCGCCGGGAAGCGCTGCGACAGCACCGCATAGGGCAGGATGCCGACCGTGCCGAAGAAGCCGAACAGCAGCCACAACGGCCAGGCCATTTCGCGCCAGCCGATGATCAGCAACAGCTGCACGCAGAGAAAGACCAGCACCCCGGCCTCCGCCACCCGCAACGGTCGGCCGGTGCGTTGCGCCAGCGTGCCAAGACTGATGAAACCGGCAATCATCGCCACCGACACGGTCGCCAGGACCACAGCGACACCGGACCGGTCGAAACCGCCGACATCCCGCAGCCAGGGCCCGGACCACAAACCCTGGATCGACAGGAACGAAGCCTGTGACATCACCGTCCATGGTGCGATACGCCAGAACAGGCGATTAGTGAAGACCCGGGAAATACCGCGCACCTGGTCACCCAGATGCATGCCGTGCTGCGGCTCCTCGCGATCGGGGACGGTAAAAAAAATCAGCACGGCAACAGCCAGCGTCAGCACAGCGAGCAGCATGAACACGCCGCGCCAATCGGTGAAACCGAGCGCGAATTCGACCGGTTGTGTCGCCGACAGGGCCCCGAGACCTCCGGCCGCCATCTGGAAACCGTTGACCTGCGGCAACCGCTCGCGCGGGAACCAGAGCACGAAGGCCTTGAAGGCGGCCATCAGGCAGGCCGAGACACCAAAGCCGATCAGGCCACGGCCGATGGTCAGGCCAAGCACCGAATCGCTGCTGGCAAATATCCATGCCCCAGCCGCGGCAAACAGCAGCAGCCCCGCCTCGGTACGACGCGGACCGTAACGGTCGAGCAGAATGCCGAGCGGCAGCTGGAAGGCAGCGAACGTAAGAAAATAGGTGCTGGTCAGCAGCCCCAGTTCGGCCGCACCCAAGCCGACGTCACGGACCAGGTCGGGGGCGATGACGGCGTTGACCACCCGGAACAGATAGGAGAGGAAATAACCGCAGGCGAACGGCAGGAAGACGGCGAACCAGAGTTGCATTGGCCGTGGCGGCATCGAGGAGGCGTGCATCGACCGCATTATCCCGACCCCATGGTCGCGGTCCAGTGCTCAAGGGCTCGTCTATTGGGCCATGCGCAAAGTTCAGTTACTGTTCGCTTCGCCAAAAAGCGTATCTCTGCATTGGAAAAGCTTGGAATAGGCCCACTATTCCTGCACTTTTCCGCCTTGATCTACATTTTTTTGCTGTGCTCCTTAGTTACCGAACTTCACGCATGGCCCACTAGACGCTTGATGGCGATCATTGTCTTCCCGTCGGGTCACACCGATGATGATGTATGCACCATCTGGACACCCTCTTGAGCAACGGTCTTTTCGATCTCTCCATCTGGCAGGTGATTCTCATCACCCTGCTGTTGACCCATATCACCATCGCCGCGGTCACCATCTTCCTGCACCGGTCCCAGGCCCACCGAGCCGTCGATCTGCACCCGGTCGTCAGCCACTTCTTCCGCCCCTGGCTCTGGCTGACCACCGGCATGGTCACCCGCGAGTGGGTCGCCATCCACCGCAAGCACCACGCCACCTGTGAGACCGGGGACGACCCGCACAGCCCGCAGACCCATGGCATCCATACATTGCTGTGGCGCGGTGTCGAACTCTATCGCCATGCGTCGAAAGACCAGGCGATGCTGCAGCGCTTCGGACGTGGTACTCCCGACGACTGGCTCGAGCGCCATGTCTACGGAGTGCATCCGAACTGGGGCTTAGGCACGATGCTGGTCATCAATGTCGTGCTGTTCGGACCGATCGGCCTGACCATCTGGGCGGTGCGGATGATGTGGCTCCCGGTCTCGGCAGCCGGCGTCATCAACGGCCTCGGTCACTGGTGGGGTTACCGCAACTTCGAGACCGATGACGCCTCCACCAACCTGGTGCCGTGGGCGATCCTGGTCGGCGGCGAAGAACTTCATAACAACCACCATGAAGCCCCTGGCTCGGCCCGGCTGTCGGCGCGCTGGTTCGAATTCGACATCGGCTGGGCCTACATCCGCCTGCTACAGGTGATCGGCCTGGCCAGCGTGCGCAACGACGCCTACTCCCGGGCCAAGACTCCGATCGGCACCCTGCCCACCGCCGCGGTCATCGACAAGCGCTTCATCCGTGACGTCGTATTGCCGATCCTGCGCGAGGAGCGCAGTGGGCTGGACGCCGCCGGACGTCGTCTGCGGCGCAAGGCACGCTGGCTGGTACTCCGCCAGGCTTCACGCCTCGACGCCTGGCAGCAGGGACAGCTCGAACAACTGCTCGCCAGCAGCGCACGGTTGCGCACTGCCTACGAATCACGCCAGGTGCTGGCCGAGATCTGGCACCGCGCCGCCGGCGACCTGGAGACGGTGCGGCGCGACTTCCGCGACTGGTGCCAACGTGCCGAACAGAGTGGCGTCGGCCGGCTGAGCGATTTTGCCACCGCCCTGAGCGGCCAGTTGCTGCCCGCCCCGGCAATCTGAGCTTGACGCCAGGCGCCACCGGCCCGTAGGAGCGGCCCCTTTATGCCCCCTGGGTATAGGCCGCGATCCGACCGTGCCGACACGACCGTCGATCGGCCCGTAGGCGGGCCACCTACAAGGCATCCCGCCCCTGTAGTAGCGGCCCCTTTATGCCCCCCTGGGTACAGGCCGCGATCCGGCCTTGCCACAGCCTCCACCCCCAGCTTCACGACCGGCACGAGCGACGTGTAGACTCGCTGGATTAAGGTCCTGATCAGGAGTTCACCATGTTCACTGCCCAACCCGCCACGGAAGACACCCCCCTGCTGCTGCGAGAGGATCGCGACGGCATCGCCACGCTGACGATGAACCGCCCGGACATGTTCAACTCGTTCTCCAATGCCCTTCTCGACGACCTTCTGGCCGAGTTAGAGGCGATCGAGAATGATCGCTCGGTACGAGTAGTGGTAATCGCCGGTAACGGCCGCGCCTTCTGCACTGGCTGTGATCTCAAGGAGATGCGCGAGGACAGCTCCAAGGAGACCATGCGCGCGCTGTTCGACAAGTGCGCGCAGTTGATGCTGACCTTGACCCGCATCCCGCAGCCGGTGATCGCCAAGGTACACAGCATCGCCACCGCCGCCGGCTGCCAGTTGGTCGCCTCCTGTGACATGGCAATCGCCGCTGACAGCGCCCAATTCGCCG
>QNFN01000019.1 GCA_003645555.1 Gammaproteobacteria bacterium
AGATCCGCCACATCCGCACCTACGGCCTTGGCATGCCGGACGACGATCAACTTACCGCTTAGGGAACCTCTGATTAAGTCATGCACTCGTATCTGGCGCCCAGACTTTCCAGCTTTAGCGTTGCCAAGCTTCGCAACAGCTCGCTATTACGTGCGCTTGGCGCCTCAAATCTGAACATTCTGAAGCACAATCTACTTCGTCCAGACTTAATCAGAGGTTCCCAAGGCATTTCTCTCACTCCGCTGAACGGTCGAAACCAAAAAGTGTGCACGAGATGGCTGTGATCGGCCGAGCATGAAAAGACGGGCAAAAAAAACTCTGTCCGGCGGGATGAGGGAGGGATGCCGGACAGAGCTTATGTCACAGATCCGGGGGCAGGATTGGATCTGTAAATAAACTCTAGTCCACCATGTCGTGCATGGCATTGATCTGCATCAGCCAATAGTCTCCCGATCCTCCACGTGGCTCACGTCTCTGGTGTGTGCCTGACCCTGCTCGATACCAATGTAGAGCAGCGCCAGTGCCAGAAACAATACGAGATGAAACAGGCCATTGTGGTCGAATGCCCAAATCAGTCTCAGGCTGAGATCACTCGCCTGCACCGCCGCAGCAACCAGATTGAGCGCCAACCCGGCAGCAACCAGCACGGCTCCCGGCTGAGCGTGCTGCAGCGCCAACCGGGCATAGAGTGCCAAAGCGACGATGGTGGCAACGCCCTCGTAGGCGACAAAGACGATAAATGCTCCATCGAGTGCCTGGGTTGCCATGAAGGCGGCCACGCCTACAGCAAGGGCCGGTCCGAGCCAACGTCGTGCGACGGCTTTACCACAGGCATCGAGCAGTGCACCGACCAGGATCAGTGCCACCGACAGGCCCAGTGCGAGATAGAGCGGATGCCAAATGGCATCCGCCAGCGATTCGGGCAGCACCAGGCCGTGAGCCACGGTGCCAAGGAGTGACGCCAAACCGATCAGGGCGAAGACCGTGGCCCAGAGTCGACCCCGATATACGTCACCGTGTTCAGTCCGCAGCAGCCGCCATGCCGCAAAGAGGCAACCAATCGCCAACAGCAGGTCGGTGGCTGCCGTCGTCAACTCGGTCGGGGACGGTTGCAGCTCAATCACAGAGCACCGCCGCGAAACGCAGGCGAACGTAGTCGACCTGCCAACCCGCCTTCACATCGTGCAGCTTCGTTGCCGCGTGGGCCGTAGTCTCCTCGGTAAAGCACCGCTTCTGTTCGGTGTCCAGGTGGCTGGTGATGGCATCGGCGAAAATCGCCAGCCACGCGGCCAGGTCGCCGGGCAGTGGCGTCGGCCGCGGGTGCAGGCCGAGGGTCACGACACGGAACCCCCCGGCCATGAGCCGCTTCCGGTAGGCCTCCGGAGTTGGGAAGTACCACGGCAGGCGTAGCACGCCGAACTCCGGATGGTTGGTGAACGTGGCCGTCATGGCGTCGATCACTGCCTGCACGTTGCCGGCCCCACCGAACTCACCCACGAAACGGCCCCCGGGACGCAGTGCGCGCCGAACCCCGGTCAACACAGCGTCGGGAGCGGTCATCCAGTGCAGCGCGGCATTACTGAAGACGGCGTCGAACTCGCCTGCGAATGCGAGCACCTGACCGTCGGCGAGACGTGCATCGAACCCGCGTGCCCGAGCCGCCGCGACCATTTCGGGACTGGCGTCGATAGCGACCACCTCGGCACCACGCGCGATCAGGTCACCGGTCAATGCACCGTCACCGCAGCCGAGATCGAGAATCCGTTCTCCCGGTTGCGGATCAAGGAGTTCGACGGCCGGCTGGCCCAGCACAGGAACAAAACCGGCATCCTCCCGGTAACGCTCAGGGTTCCAGCGTTGCTTGTTCACCAGTCGGCCACCGGCGCAATTTCCGGGTGGTTGGCGTTGGCCATGCGTGCGATGCTGCGCGCCGATTCGAAACACAACACAATCGCCCCGGTCTTTTTATGAACACACGCCAATGGCTGCTGCTGATCGTCCTCTCCCTGCTCTGGGGTGGTGCGTTTATCTTTATCGAAATCGGCGTCGAAGCACTGCCGCCATTCACCCTGGTGTTCGGCCGTGTCGGGTTCGGCGCACTCGGCCTCTACCTGCTGCTGCGCTGGCGCGGCCTGATGTTGCCAACCGACTGGCTGACCTGGCGTGATTACCTGATCCTCGGCGCGCTGAACAACGCCCTGCCCTTTGCCCTGATCGCCTGGGGCCAGACGGTGATCAATGCTGGACTGGCCTCGATCCTCAACGCCACGACGCCATTGTTCACCGTCCTGCTGGCCCACCTGCTGACCCACGACGAGCGGTTGAATGGCGGCAAGGTGCTCGGGGTTCTGCTCGGGCTGGCCGGCGTCGCGGTACTGGTCGGAGGTGGCGCACTGACCGGACTTGGTAGCGAGGTGTTGGCCCAGCTGGCCGTGCTCGGCGCGGCAGCGAGTTACGCTTTTGCCGGCATTTTCGGCCGTCGCTTCCGAGCGCAGCCACCACTGGTCACCGCCACCGGGATGGTTATCGCGTCGACCTTGTTGCTGCTGCCTATCGTGCTGGTCGTCGATCGACCATGGCAGTTGGCCAACCCGGGTGCGGCCGCCTGGGGCGCGGTCCTCGGCTTGGCGCTGCTCTGTACCGTACTCGCCTACCTGATCTACTTCCGGCTGCTGGCCGTGGCGGGCGCAACTAACGTGCTGCTGGTGACGTTCCTGATTCCGGTCAGCGCCGTACTGCTCGGAGCCCTGTTGCTCGATGAACGACTGACAGGCGCCCAGTTTGGCGGCATGGCGCTGATCGGCCTTGGCCTGGCCGCGGTCGATGGCCGGCTGTTGCGCCGGTGGCGACGACGGACACCGGTCGACTGAGTCACTGCGGGTGGGGTCATCACGTCTCCACGACCTGCCACCGTCGCTTCTTAGACGGGCTCCTGTCACGTTCGCGTTTCCGGACGTTCCAGTTCTGCCGTGTAGGCTGCAGTGAGCCGTTCCAGGCGAGCACGGTTGGCGCCGAGGTCAGAGCGACCGACACGCGAGGCCGAGCGCAGATGGATGACACCTGTCGCCTCATCCAACCGTGCCTCGAGGTCGTCTACGAAACCCAGCAGCGGTGTCTTGAAGGTCGCGGCAAGGTAGCTGCCGGTAACCAGGACCAGTTCGCCACCCTCCGCGGTAATCGCACGTTGCAGGGCCGCCCACGCCTGCTCGGCTGCGTGCGCTCCGGGCCTCAGTGGCGCGACCTGTTCACCCGATCGCGACGGCCCTGGTTCATTGCCGATACAGTTGGGCGTCGGTGGACAGGGACGCAAGCGACCGTCGACCAGGCCGTAGGCCGGGGTCATGCCCCGCGAGTAGTGGGCGGCGGCGTACAGTGCAGCCAGTGTCAGCAGCGGGACCAGCAGCAAGGTGAGCCAAAGCATACGTCGTGACCGGGTGCGCATGGCCTCAGATGCGACCCACCTCTTCCTCCTCGATCACCTCGGTCTCGTCACGGGCGGCGGCATACCACTCACTGACGTCGGGATCGGCAAGCACCGTAATCACGTAGTCGCTCACCGTGGCCGGTCCGTCGATGCTGTAGGTGGTGAACCGCGAAGCGACCGGGGCGTACATGGCGTCGGCAACCGAAAAAGTGCCGAACAGCCACGGCCCATCACCACCATGCTTGATACGGCAGTCGCACCATAATCTCTGTATCCGTTCCACATCCTGCCGGGTGGCCGCATCGAGTTCGACCCGGCGGCCACGCGCCCGGCAGTTCATCGGCAAGGCGTGGCGCAGCGCGGCAAACCCGGCGTGCATCTCCGCTGCCATCGAGCGGGCCCAGGCCCGTGCACCAGCATCCTGCGGCCACAAGGCCGGATTGTGTTCGGCCGCGTACTCAGCGATTGCCAGCGATTCCCAGACGGTGGTTTCACCATCGACCAGAACCGGCACCAGGCCCGCCGGTGTCTCGTCGGTGAGTTGGGCATCACCTTCCGGTGTGAACAGTGAAATGGGGTGTTCATTGAACTCGATGCCGGCCTTGCGCAGCGCCAGCCAGCCACGTAGCGACCAGGAGGAGTAGTTCTTGTTACCCAGGATCAGGACCGGTGTCATGGTGAGTCTCCTTGATCTCCGCGGCAGATTCCGGGCTATCGCTGCCGCTCAGTGCCTTCCTTCAGGGGCCGAATTTTCGGCGTAGCCGGCGCATGCCAAGGAAAACCAGGCCAATGACGACCGGTACGGCGATGCCGGTCACCAGATCGGCATTCAGTGGCACCCCGGTCTGCTTGACCCCCTTGACCAGGTAACCGATCAGGCCGACGCCGTAGTAACTGAGGACGACGATCGACAGCCCCTCGACGGTCTGCTGCAGGCGCAGCTGCAGTTGCGCACGACGGTCCATCGATGCCAGCAGATCGCGGTTCTGCTCGGCGATACCGATATCGATGCGGGTCCGCAACAGGTCGCTGGCACGCGAGACGCGGGTCGAAAGTACGCCAAGCCGCTCGGCGACCGATTCGCAGGTACGTACCGCCGGTGCCAATCGCCGCTCGACGAATTCATCGAAAGTCTGCAATCCCGGCAGGCGGGTTTCACGCAGTTGGGCGATGCTGCGCTGTATCAGGCCATAGTAGGCGTGAGTCGCTGAAAAGCGGGCGTTGGTCGTGCTGACGACGTGCTCTATTCGTGCCGCCAACCGGGTCAACGCCTCGAGCAGCGTACGCTCTTCGCCGGTATCTTTCAGCGCATTGATCTGCCCGGTGAGGTCAGCCAGTTCACCATCAAGGTGGACAAGCTCACGGCCATGTTCGCGTGCCGGGGGCAAGCCGAGCAGCGCCATCATGCGGTAGGTTTCCATGTCGAACAGACGCTGCACCAGGCGTCCGGCCTGACGTCGGCGCAGGTCGACATCGCGCACCAGGATCCAGCCGAAGCCATCATCGTGGACTTGGTAATCGGTCCAGACATCGGCAGCCCCATCGGTCACGCGGCTGCCGGCAACGGTGTTGGAGGCGAACAATTCTCCCAGCTCAACCAACGACCTCTCGGCCTGACCCTGTGGCTCGATGGCGAGTTTTATCGCCACCAGACGTTCGCCTGGCAGGCGTTCACGCCAACTTGTGTCGAGTGCATTCAGAATGGCTGAAAACGGACGGTCGAAGGGGCCGGGCTCGATCAGTGTCCAGGTCGAAAATTCCGTGTGCCGCTCCCAGCGCAATCGGAAATCACCGAGGTCAAGACTGAGGAACGTGGCATCGGCTGGCGGCACCTCGAGACCGTGAGTAGTGCAGACCTCCGCCAGCAGCGCCCTCTCTCCGGCCACGTCATCGGTCAGGCGGGCGTAGTGCTCGAGGCGTAGCGGGGCCGACAGCAATTCGTAAGGACGCGCATGGACTTCGTCATTCAGGATTTGGCGCAGAGGATGGTCGCCTTTCATCTCGTTGGCCTCTCCGTGCCGGCGTCGCGGATTAGCCACGCCTGCGGGTGGCGTTCAAAACCGGTGTGCGGGTAGTAATCAACGGCCGCCGGTGCCGAGAGCAGTAGCAACATGCAACCCGGTCCAAGCGCGCTTCGGGTCTCCGCAACAAGCTGCCGACCGACCCCCTGCCGTTGCAGCGCCCGGTCAACAGCCAGGTCCGAGAGGTAGCAGCAGTAATGAAAATCGGTCAGCGAGCGGGCGACACCAACCAGTACCTCGTCACGCCAGGCGGTAACCGACAGGTCGGCGTGTTCCAGCATGGCGGCGATGGTGACCGGATTGTCGACCGGCCGTCGTGCGTCCAGGCCGGAGCGTTGCAGCAGATCACAGAACTGGATCGGGGTGATCCGTTTGTCGCGAACGTAACGAATCGCCACGGTCGATTCGGAACTCTGGGACACGTTATTCATCAATCTTTTTTCAGTAGACCTTGCAGGGCAGCGAACGGCTGATGCCGAGTCGCTTTGGCCTGGCTTTCGGTGCTGCCGGTCGCATGGCGCAAGGCCTCGGTCCGGCGCTGGTGCTCGTTGTCGTGACAATAGACGCAGAGCAGTTCCCAGTTGCTGCCGTCGGACGGGTTGTGGTCGTGGTCGTGGTCACGGTGGTGGACGGTCAGCTCCGAAAGGTTGGCCCGAGTGAACTCGCGACTGCAGCGGCCGCAGATCCATGGGGAGAGCTTCAGTGCCCGTTCACGATAGTCCTTTTCACGGCGCAGCCGTTCGCGCTGGGCATCGGCAACTACCCGATCCAGTCGATCTTTTTCATTGTTCTTGCCTGCGCTGGTCACCTGTCGATTCTCCGTCTTGACACCATCATTTAAGAGTCGCACTTCAGTTCGACTGAGCGCCATCTTTGTGGGTCGGATTTCAATCCGACAGGCGCACGGCCCCCGGGTTGGAGTCCAGCCCTGGAAGTCAGTTCAGCCAGACCAGCGGCGCAACGACGTCAGTCAATGCCGCCCCCAGGGTCATATGGGCATCGGCCTCGAGATGGACACCGTCAGCGGCACTCGCCGTGACCACACTGCCGGCATCGAACAGGGTGCAGCCAAGTTCGTCGGCGACCTCGCGGTAGGCCTCGGCCAACCCGCTGCATTTCGGTGCCCCGGCGAAGAACTTCGGTGCGATGGTGCCAGCCGGTTCGGTGATCGGTGGTGGCACCATCACCAGCACCGGTGGCACCGGCATGCCGGGTTCGATCGGCGCCGCACGGATCGCACCGACCAGCGCAGCAACACCTTGGGCGGCGTGCCAGGCATTGTGTTGGTGCATGGACTGAAAATCGTTGGTGCCAAGGGCAAGGATCACCAGCGCCAACGGCGAGTTGATCTCGATGCGCTGAGCCAAGCCATCAAGTCCGCGGCGACCGGGCTTGAACGGATCCTCCCAGACCGTGCGCCGGCCATTGAGGCAATCTTCGATGACGCGCACTTCACGTCCCCGTTCATTGAGCAGGGCCTCCATTCGCCCGGGCCAGCGGACGGCGAACGGGTGGCGTTGCCGGGTATCAGGCACGATGCCCCAGGAGAGCGAATCTCCGTAGACGAGGATCTGTCGCATTACACCTCCTCCCCCCCTGGTATTTTGAAGCGTGATCCGAACTCGGTCGCGAGCCGTGCCTGGATCCCGGCCACCGTGGTGGCCAGGTAGGCCTCACGTTCGGGGCGGCCCCAGACCACGTCGGGCCAGGCGAAGTCGTTCCGCCGCCGGCCGACCACGTGGACGTGCAACTGTGCGACAACGTTGCCGATGGCCGCGACATTGAGCTTGTCGACCGGAAAGGCGTTGCTGACAAAGGCCGACAGCGCCGTGGTCTCGTCGAACAGTTGCTGGCGCTGCGTCTCATCGAGTTGGAACAGTTCGGTCTCGCTGACGTGCGGAACCAGGATGAACCAGGGCAGCAGCGCGTTGTCCATCAGCAGCACCTCGCTCAGTGCCAGATCACCCAACTTGTGGGTGTCGGCAGCGAGGCGCGGATCGAGTACGAAGGTCATTGCCGGTCCTATTCGAGCCAGGCGAGATACTGGGCCAGGTCGGCCTGTTGCAGCCGCGTGCGTTCATCCTCGGGCAGGCGCCAGCTGTCGGCCTTCATCTGGGCCGGGTACTCGGCCCAGGCGAGCACATCACGGTAGTCACCCTTGGCCGCGCGGACGTTGCTGCGCAGCCGCTCCAGGTCGTCACCGGCAAGCTTAAGGATCGCCAGGCGCACGCGCTCGGCCTCCGGTTCATGGTCGCCGATGCCGTAGCGCCCCAACTCGACCTCCGCGCTGGCGCGCTGGTCGAGGTCAGGAAAGAGCGATACCAGCTTCTGTTCGAGGTGTTCGGCGAAGTCCATGAGTGTTCCTGTGGCAGGCGACTCTCGTCCGTGCGCTGGCTGTAGCGCTTCACCGATCCAATGCCCGTCAAAGCATACATTATGGTCCGACGATGGACGGGGCGGGCTCAGTCCGGATGCAGCGCAGGCTCGGCAAGTGCCTGCGCCCGCGCCACGGTGAGCCCTTCTTGCGCATCGTGGCTCAGCAGGTGATCGATGGGCTCGAGTTCGACCCAGGGACGCAGGTTGTCGCCACGCGGACGGACCCGGGTCTTGAGATTGAGCGTCTCCGGGTAACCCGGCAGCCGGTTACTGAACCAGCCGAAGTAGCTCTCGCCCGGTGGCGGCGGGTCCGGGAGTTCCTGGTAACGCGTGAAATTCTCGGCACTCAATGAAATCCATACGCCCCAGATGAACGGGTCGCCGTGGCCGTGGATCGGGATCTCCAGGCAGGCACGGACGAAATGGTCCCGGCCCTCGTCGTGATCGATGGTGCAGAGGTCGCTGCCCAGGGTCGCCAGAGTCTCACGCTCCGTCTCGTTCAGCCCCGCGTAGTGGTGAGGCGCGTCAAAGCCGATGCTCGGGGCCCCTTCGTGCAACTCGCCGCAGCAGCTGCACCTGAAGGCGAAAATCGCGGCCATCGCGTGCGTCCTCCGCGACTCAGAAAAAGAGCAGCCAGCTGACGTAGACCAGCAGAACGAAAAGCACCGGGATGACGATCATGAACACCTTGCGTCCCCGCTCCATCAACTGGCCGCTTTTCTCCTGCAGCTGCTCGGCTCGTTCCTGCAGCTTTTCACTGCGTTCGAACTGGCGCTCGACCAGGGCGATCTGTCGGCGCTGAAGTTCCAGCGCCTCGCTCTGGCGTTGGATCTGCAACTGTTGATTGTCGCGAATCTCTTCGAGCAGCGTCCGCGTCACCGCACTGTCGTCTTCGGTCATCCTGGTTTCTCTCACGAGTCGTAGCGGCTGATCATTCCCTGTCGGCAGGCATCGAACAAGTCGCGGTCAATCGGGATCGACCTTTCCACGCAGGGTCTTGGTCTTGCCGCGACGCACCTTGGCGTCGAGCCGACGCTTCTTCGACGCGCGGGTCGGCCGGGTCGGCACTCTCTTCTTTTGGGTTACGGCCACGGCGCGGATCATTTCGGCAAGCCGTTCCAGCGCATCGTCCCGGTTGCCTTCCTGGCTGCGGCGGGTCTGCGCCTTGATCACGATGACCCCGTCGCGGTTCAGGCGCCGATCGCGCAGCGTCAACAGTCGTTGCTTGTAGAACTCGGGCAGTGTCGAGGCCGCGATATCGAAACGAAGGTGGATTGCCGTTGAAACCTTGTTGACGTTTTGCCCACCAGGACCGCTTGCGCGCATCGGGATGAGCTCGATCTCGGCCAACGGAATGGCCACGCGCGACGAGATCTCCAGTCGCTCACCGGCAGGCTCTTCTCCGCCAGGTGGATTCTTCGGCTCGTTCACAGGTGGCGGCCCAGGATCACCAGCCACGGCGCCAGCCCGATCGCGGCGGCAACCAGCGCCGCCGCACAGGAACGGCGACCGCGCCACGCGACCAGTGCGGTAATGGCCGCGGCAAGTGCTATCAACAGTCCATAACCGAGCGGTACCAGCAGCAGCGGCGCAGCGGCCCACTGCCCCCAGCCTTCGTAGCGTTCGACCTCGATCGTCGCCCACGCAAAGCCGAGTGGCGACGGCAGCGCCGCAAGTGGCCAGGCAAGTTTCGACCAGGGCATCGTCTGCGCTCCTCTCAGCGCCGCAGGCGCTCAACGACGATGGTACCGTCGCTGGCGACATGACCACGCACCTCGGCGCGCCGGCCCGGCCCAAGGCGGTCGTCGATACGCGTGTCCGGGGTGACTTGCAACGGCAGGCCGTCCAGGTGCCAGCCTCTGCCGAGCGTCCCTTCAATGCGTACCCGGGCGCCGACCGGCAGTGCGGCCGGCGTACCGTTGCCATCACGTGCCCCCTGCTGTACCCACTGCTCAACCAGCGTGATCTGTGCCGCGGTGAGGTACGGCGGTGCATCGAACGGCATCCGGGGTCGGGACTGGCCGCGGATCCGGCGCACCAGTTCACTGGCATCAGGGTTGCCCGGTACGATACGCGCCCGCTCTCCGCTGGCCAGTGCGGCGGCGTGCGAGGTCAGTCGGTAACCCTCGGGTGGCTCGCCCATAAGGCCGTTGTCGGCGTGACACTTGGCGCAACGGGTGGCGAACAGCGGGGCGACGTCGTTCCAGGTAACCGGGGTTCCCGGTGCCCTCGGTGTTGGAGTCACGGAGGTTGTTGTCGCCGCTTCGGTTCCCGCGGGCAAGCCGGCAGCAATCCAGCGGCGAATGCGCTCGACGTCGGCCTCATCAAGATACGGCGGCCCGGTCATCGGCATCCGTGGCAGGCTGGCGCCAGTGAGGCGCCGTACCAGTTCGCTACCTTCAGGGTCGCCGGCACGCACCACCGGCCCGCGTGAGCTTCCGGCAAGGACGCCATCGAGGCTGTCGAGCAGCAAGCCACGCGGTGCCGCCGTGCCAGCGTGGCACGGGGCGCAGCGCTTGTTGAGCAGCGGAGCGAGGTCGGCGTAGGTAACCTGTTGGGCCTGCACTGGCAGTGCTACGACCATCAGCGGCAGGGCCAGCCACCACACCACGCGCCACGTGTCAGTAGTGCGGCGGTTTTTCGTCGAGTGGGTCACCGGCCTCACCCTCGCTGGCTGCAACCAGCCGCTCGCCGAGCTGGGTACAGAGCACGGTCAGTTGATCGATTTGCGCCTGCTGACGATGCAGTACGTCGCTCAGCTCGGAGATCGCCTGCTCCTGGTAGGCAATCCGTTCCTCGGCCCGGGTCAATCGGTCGTCGTCCATCGCACTCACTCCATCATCCCGTCCGCCCCTGGGGCACACAGACAGGGGCCTGAGTTGGTTCCGTACGCGGCCTGGCGTGGCGTTCACCGAACAGGCGCACGGCATAAAAAGCGATCCCTGCACGCAGGAACGACATGCCGTCCTCACGGCAGAGATCACGCAAAATATTGTCGGCCCGCTCACGATATTCCAGGTGATCGAGCAAACCGAGGCGCATCATCTGGTAGAGGGCGTCGTGGACCAACGAACCACGCATGAAGTTACGGGTGTCGAGCGCCGGCCCGCTGGGGCCATCCCAGGCGTAGTGGACACGCAGGGTCAGCAAACCATCTTCGCTGAGTGTGACGAACGGGTGGTCGATAGCCAGCGCTGGCCGCAGGTCGATACGCAGCGAATAGTCTGCTACCAGCCGGTACTTGTATGGGTGCAGCCGACGATAGCAGGCACGATCAACCATCGCCGCCATCGGAGTGGGTGCGGTCGGTTGGGACAGCGCCTCGTTCACTCGGTCTCCTCGCCGCCGTCCTGCACCAGTACGAACGGCTTGACCACCACGGCCCAGACCTCGGCATCGGCCTCGTACCAGGCGAGCGCCTGAGCGTCGCTGACCGGACTGAGGTTTCCAGCTTCGACCCACTGGGCAACCTGGTTACGATTGTCACGTGACATCTGCACCGCGACCTCGACCAGATCGAGCCCCGGGGCGGCAGCAAGAACATCGCCGGCGGCAAAAAAACCCTGCAGCGCCTTCCACGAAATGCGCGCGGTCTCGAGATTGACCTTGGCGAGCAACAGATCGTCATCGTCCGGAGTGTCGATCATCGTTCCATAGGCCAACCGGCCAACCTGTGCAGTTATTCGATGTCGACCCTACCCGATCTGGCGCACATGGCAAACCGACCGTGCATTTCGACGCCAACAGTCCACTGCTGAATATCTCCCGCTCCAGAGTGTAGTGGGCGCCAAATAACCGCCGATGTCGTTTGCACATGTGTGGCATGACTGGTTGGCGCCTTATGCCTTACTAATGGCGTGGCTGGTCAAGCGGTCCAGGGAGCTTCTGGTCAGGATGAGCGCATCACGATTAGAGATGCACTCAACTCTCATGAAATTCAACAATCTGGTCGATCTTATCGACACAGAGTACGGCCAACGCGGCGACACTCTTGGTTGGCGCTGGCTCTATTCACCCATGCAAACGCTGTCCAGGGCCAACGTGGCGCTGGTCGGGCTGAATCCCGGTGGAGGCTCGTACGAGCCCCCTGCCCCCTCCTGTGAACAGGGCAGTGCGTATGCCACCGAATCGTGGGGCGGGTTGCCGCCAGGCCACTCGACGCTCCAGCGTCAGGTCCTGTCGCTCTTCTCCTGTCTCGGTGTAAAGGCCGATGACGTACTGGCGGGTAACCTGGTGCCGTTCCGCTCACGTTCGTGGGAAGCCTTGGGGAACCGCCCGGCTGCAGTCACCTTCGGTCAGCGGTTGTGGCAGGGGGTATTTGCCGCTCACCGGCCAGAAATGATCATCGCCATGGGTAACACGGCTCGGGATGCACTGGTCGAGGTGCTCGGTGCCTACGATCGCAAGTACGTGACGGTCAACTGGGGCAGCCTGGTGGGCACCTACTGGACACTGCCCAATGGGGGACGACTTGTCGGCCTGCCTCATCTCAGTCGCTACGGCATCATCACGCGCGCAGTGAGTCAATCGGCACTGCTGGAACTGTTTGGCGAGCGTTACGACAAAGACAAAAAGCTGCCGCCAAGCCTGCTTCCGTTCGAGCGTGGGCAACGAGAGTCGGCTACCGATCTGACACTGGCCGTCCCGCAGCCCGAGGGATAAAGCGCATCACCGTTGGACAAACCAGCGCTGGCCGTCGCTGGCTGGAGCACCCTCAGGAACCTCTGATTAATTCTGGGCGACGTAGATGGTGATGCAGAATGTTCAGATTTGAGGCGCCAAATACACGTAATAGCTGGACTATTGCGCAGCTTGGCAACGAAAAAGCTGGATGTTCTGGGCGCAAGATACGAGTTCATGACTTGATCAGAGGTTCCTCAAACCCTGGTGCAATCAGTCACGAGCCAGGAGTTTGCGCACCTCGCCAATCGTCCGAACCCATGGTTTGTTCTTGCGGGCCGCGGCCGGGAGGCGATC